>NZ_JBFBCG010000017.1:0-107025 GCF_040683105.1 Streptomyces sp. NPDC051020
CCGCACACCCGCACCCCGCCACAACGTCGGAAAGACCGTCAAACGCGACCTCGCCATGACCGAACACCAAGATCGCAGAGGTTAAAGAACAAGCTAGGTGTACTTGGTCATGACGTCGGTGACAGTCGGCTGATCGATCCTGGCACGACTGAAGGCGGTGGCCCCCGGAATCCGGGGGCCACCGCCTTCGTCAGGCACTGCTGCCCGATACCGCCTTCGCGACTTAGCTGAAGGAGTCGCCGCAGGCGCAGGAGCCCGTGGCGTTCGGGTTGTCGATCGTGAAGCCTTGCTTCTCGATGGTGTCGACGAAGTCGATCGAGGCACCACCCAGGTACGGAGCGCTCATCCGATCGGTGACGACCTTGACGCCGTCGAAGTCCTTCACGACATCGCCGTCGAGCGAACGCTCGTCGAAGAAGAGCTGGTAGCGCAGGCCCGAGCAGCCGCCGGGCTGGACGGCGACGCGCAGCGCCAGGTCGTCACGGCCTTCCTGCTCCAGCAGGCTCTTGACCTTGGCTGCGGCGGCGTCGGACAGGAGGATGCCGTCGCTCACGGTGGTGGTCTCGTCCGATACGGACATCTGCTTCTCTCCCGGGTTGGGCGGACTGCTTGCCGACGTTGCAACCGTCGGGACCGCGGATTCATTCCGGGCCGAGCGCTTGCCTGTTCCTTTCATGCTCGCACACCACTCCGGGAAGAGGTGCCGGGCGGGGCGAAGGGATGCCGGGCGGAGCAAGGGGACCTCTCGCGACCCCGGGACGGCCTCCGACCACCTCCAGGGCGAATTCGTCACATGGACGCTATCGACATCGTCAAAGTGACGTAAACCCGATATGATAGATAGCGTCAATTAGACGAAAAGGCTTATCTGCAAAGAAGAAAGGGTGCGTGACGTGACCACGGCCCACCCCGTCCAGGACCTCGATGTCCAGCCGACGCCCCTCGCCCTGTTGCTGCTCGGCCGCGAGGCCGACCCGAAGAGTGAGCGCGGGGTCGAGTGCCCCGGCGATCTGCCCTCCCCGTCCGACCCGGACCTGGTGGAGCGCGCCCGCGCGGCCAAGGCGAAGCTCGGGGACAAGGTCTTCGTTCTCGGCCACCACTACCAGCGCGACGAGGTCATCCAGTTCGCGGACGTCACCGGCGACTCGTTCAAGCTCGCCCGTGACGCGGCCGCCCGGCCGGAAGCCGAGTACATCGTCTTCTGCGGTGTGCATTTCATGGCGGAGTCCGCGGACATCCTGACCTCCGACGACCAGAAGGTCGTGCTGCCAGACCTGGCCGCGGGCTGCTCGATGGCCGACATGGCCACCGCCGAGCAGGTCGCCGAATGCTGGGACGTACTGACCGAGGCCGGGGTCGCCGAGCAGGTCGTACCCGTCTCGTACATGAACTCCTCCGCCGACATCAAGGCCTTCACCGGCAGGCACGGCGGCACGATCTGCACCTCGTCCAATGCGAAGCGCGCCCTGGAGTGGGCCTTCGAGCAGGGCGAGAAGGTCCTCTTCCTCCCCGACCAGCACCTGGGCCGGAACACCGCGGTCCGCGACTTGGGGATGACGCTGGAGGACTGCGTCCTCTACAACCCGCACAAGCCGAACGGCGGCCTCACCGCCGAGGAGTTGCGGAACGCGAAGATGATCCTGTGGCGCGGGCACTGCTCGGTGCACGGGCGCTTCTCGGTGGACTCTGTCAACGATGTGCGCGAGCGCATCCCGGGCGTCAATGTGCTGGTGCACCCCGAGTGCAAGCACGAGGTCGTGGCCGCGGCGGACTACGTCGGCTCGACGGAATACATCATCAAGGCCCTGGAGGCGGCCCCGGCCGGCTCGAAGTGGGCGATCGGCACCGAGCTGAACCTGGTGCGTCGCCTGGCCAACCGGTTCGCCGCGGAGGACAAGGAGGTCGTCTTCCTCGACAAGACGGTCTGCTTCTGTTCGACGATGAACCGGATCGACCTGCCGCACCTGGTGTGGGCGCTGGAGTCGCTGGCCGAGGGGAACCTGGTCAACCGGATCGAGGTCGACCCCGAGACGGAGAAGTACGCGAAGCTGGCGCTGGAGCGGATGCTGGCGATCCGGTAGGGGCAGCAGGGTCTCCCCGGGCCTCCGCCCCCGTCTGAGGGCCGGGGTGGCCCGTACGGACCCGGCCCCCAGGCGGGCGCACGAAGACCCCGGCACCGTTCACCGGTGCCGGGGTCTTCGTGTGTGCCGGACGTCAGGCCTTCGCAGGCTCCGGCTCCTCGGAGGTGGTCTCCTCCAACGGGGCCGGACCCGGAACGCCCGCCTTCTTCGCGCGCTTGATGGCCTTCTTCGTCGCGCGCCGCTCCTTGCGGAGCTCCACCATCGCGTAGAGCGTCGGCACCAGCAGCAGCGTCAGCAGCGTCGACGTGACCAGGCCGCCGATCACCACGACCGCGAGGGGCTGCGAGATGAAGCCGCCCTCGCCGGTGACGCCGAGCGCCATCGGGAGCAGGGCGAAGATCGTCGCGAGTGCCGTCATCAGGATCGGGCGGAGGCGGTGGCGGCCGCCCTCGATGACTGCTTCGACGACGCCCATGCCCTGCGCCCGGTACTGGTTGATCAGGTCGATCAGCACGATCGCGTTGGTCACCACGATGCCGATCAGCATCAGCATGCCGATCATCGCCGCGACGCCCATCGGGGTGCCGGTGACGACGAGGAGGCCGATGGCGCCGGTCGCCGCGAACGGAATGGAGACCAGCAGGATCAGCGGCTGGACCAGGGACCGGAAGGTCGCGACCAGCAGCATGAAGACAATCGCAATGGCCGCGAGCATGGCCAGGCCGAGCTTCATGAACGCGTCGTTCTGGTCCTGGGAGACCCCGCCGATGGTTGCGGTGGCGCCGTCCGGCAGGTCCAGGGCGTTGATCTTCGACTGGAGCGAGGCGCTCACCGCGCCAGTGTTGTCACCGGTGGGCCTGGCAGTGATCGTGGCGGCGCGCTGGCCGTCGATCCTCGTCATGGAGACCGGTCCGGGGACCAGTTTCACATCGGCGATCCGGCCAAGCTCGACCGGGCCGAGGGAAAGCTTCTTCAGTTCCTCCATCGTGGTGGCCGGGTGGGCGGACTTGATGACGACATCGCGCTCGGTGTCGTCCATGATCGCCTTGCCGGCCGGGGTGCCGCGCACCGCTCCGGCGACGGCCGCGCCGAGGGTGGCCTGGTTGAATCCGGCGGCAGCGGCCTTGGAGTTGGCCGTGACCGAGATGCGCGGAATGCTCTGCGCCAGGTCGCTCTGGACGTCGGTGACGTCCTTGAGCTCGGCGACCTTCGCCCGTACCTCCTCGGAGGCCTTCTTCAGGGTCGCGGCGTCCGCGGACTTGACCACGACGCTGAGGTCCTGGCTGCCGAAACCGTCGCCCGCGGCGATGGTGGTGTCACCGATGCCGTCGAGCTTGCCGAGGCCCTCGTCGATGCGCTTCTGGGTGGCGTCGAAGTCGGCCGAGTCCTTCAGGGTGACCTGGTAGGAGGCCTGGTTGGCGCCCGTACCGCCGCCGAAGGCCGCCATGAAGCCGGAGGAGCCGACGGTGACCTGGTAGTCCTTGACGCCCTTGTCCTCGTCGAGGAGCTTCTCGACCTTCTTGGCCGCCTCGTCGGCGGCCGCCAGGCTGGTGCCGGGGGCCAGCTCCTGCTTGATGGAGAGGACTTCCTGCTCGCCCTGGTCGAAGAAGTTGGTCTTGAGCAGCGGCGCCATGCCGAAGGTGCCGACGAACACGGCAACGGCGATGGCGATGCTGGTGATGCGGCGCCGGGTCGCGAAGCGCAGCACCGGGACGTACAGCCGCTGGAGCCTGCTGCGGGCTTCCTTCTCCTCGGCCTTGCGACGAGCCTCTTCCGGGTTCTCCGTGCTGCCCTTGGGGGCGCGCAGGAACCAGTAGGACAGGACGGGGACCACGGTCAGCGAGACCAGCAGGGAGGCGAGCAGGGCCGCGGTCACGGTCAGGGAGAACGAGCCGAACAGCTCGCCGACCATGCCACCGACCAGACCGATCGGGAGGAAGACCGCGACCGTGGTGAGGGTCGAGGACGTGACCGCGCCGGCCACCTCCTTGACCGCGGTGATGATCGCGGACTGGCGCTCCTCGCCGTAGCCGAGGTGACGCTTGATGTTCTCCAGGACCACGATCGAGTCGTCGACGACGCGGCCGATCGCGATGGTCAGCGCGCCGAGCGTGAGCATGTTGAGCGACAGATCGCGGGTCCAGAGCACGATCAGCGCGAGAACCACGGAGAGCGGGATGGAGACCGCCGTGACCAGCGTCGAGCGGAGCGACGCGAGGAAGACCAGGATCACGATGACCGCGAAGAGCAGGCCGAGCGCGCCCTCGGTGGTCAGACCGGAGATCGCCTTGGAGACGGCGGGGCCCTGGTCGGAGACGACGGTCAGTTCGGCGCCGGCGCCGAGGTCCTTGCGGAGGTCCGGGAGTTTGTCCTTGACGGCGTCCGAGATGGCGACGGCGCTGCCGTCCTTGTCCATCGTGGCCATCACGGCGAGGCTCGGCTTGCTGTTGGTACGGGTGATGGAGACCGCGGTGGACGGCTCCTGCTTCACCGTGGCGATGTCACCGATGCGGGCCGGCTCGCCGAGCTTGCCGGTGCCCGGGTCCTGACCGACCACCCGCAGGTCCTCGATCTGCTTCAGGGAGGTGAAGGCTCCGCCGACCTGGACGGTGCGGCTCTTGCCCTGTTCCGAGAACGATCCGGCCGGGACCGTGGCGCCGCCTGCCTGAAGGGCCTGGGCAAGGGATCCGGCGTTCAGACCGGCGGCCGCGAGCTTCTTGTCGTCGGGCGTGATGGAGACCTGGAGGTCCTGGACACCGTCGACGGTGACCTGGCCGACACCGTCGATGTCCTCCAGAGCGGGGACCACGGTGCGGTCCAGCTGGTCGGCGAGGGCCTGCTGGTCCTTGTCGGAGGTGACGGCGAGGACGACGGTCGGGATGTCGTCCGTCGAACCGGCGATGACCTGCGGGTCGACGTCGTCGGGCAGCTGGACGCGGGCGCGGTTGACCGCCTGCTGGATGTCGGCGACCAACTGCTTGGTGCCTTCGTCGCCGAAGTCGAAGGTCGCCATGATGACGGCGTTGCCCTCGCTGGCGGTCGAGGTGACGCCGGTGACGCCGTCGACGGCCTTGATGGACTTCTCGAGCGGTTCGACGACCTGCTTCTCGACCACATCGGGGGACGCACCCTGGTAGGGGGCGAGCACCGAGACCATCGGGAGTTCGATGGTGGGCAGCAACTGCTGCTTGAGCTGCGGGATCGCGATCGCTCCGAAGACGAGCGCGATGATCGAGATCAGCCCGATCAGGGCCCTTTGCGCGAGGCTGAATCTGGACAGCCAGGACATGGGTGGGTCTCTCTTCTGTGGCGTACGCGGCAGGTGGGCGGGTGACTCGGGGACAGACCCGGCCCAGCTACACCATCGCTCATCCACAGGGTCAAAATCGTCGACCCCAGGGTCACATTCTTATGTGGCGCATACCGCAGGTGGAGTACTTCCCTTCCACACGTCATTCCACCCGCGGGCGCACCAGGCCCGATTCGTAAGCGAATACCACCAATTGAGCCCGGTCACGGGCGCCCAGTTTCGCCATGGCCCGGTTCACATGGGTCTTGACGGTGAGTGGGCTGACGGTGAGGCGCTCGGCGATCTCGTCGTTGGAGTGCCCGCCCGCGACGAGGACCAGTACCTCTCGTTCGCGGCCGGTGAGTGCGTCGAGCCGCTCGGAGTACTCCGCGGCGCTCGGCCCCTCACCGCCGGAACTGCCACCCTGCGCAAGGAAGGTGGCGATCAGTCCCTTGGTGGCGGCCGGCGAGAGGAGCGCCTCGCCACCCGCGGCGACACGGATGGCATTGAGCAGTTCGTCCGGCTCGGCGCCCTTGCCGAGGAAGCCTGAGGCACCGGCCCTCAGCGACTGCACCACATATTCGTCCACCTCGAAGGTGGTGAGCATGACGACCCGTACGTCCGCCAGCTCCGGGTCGGCGCTGATCATCCGGGTCGCGGCCAGTCCGTCCGTACCGGGCATCCGAATGTCCATCAACACCACATCGGGGCGCGCCGATCGGGTCAGCGCCACGGCCTCCGCGCCGTCGGCCGCCTCGCCGACGACCTGCATGCCGGGCTCCGAGTCGACCAGCACCCGGAACGCGCTGCGCAGCAGCGCCTGGTCGTCGACGAGCAGGACCCTGATGGGTGATGGTGTCATGCGCCTTCCCCCGTCCGGCCCGCCGTGCCCGGCGTCCCCGGCGCTCCCGTGCGGGCCTTGACCGGCAGGATCGCATGAACCCTGAATCCGCCGCCGTAGCGGGGTCCGGCCGTGAGGATGCCCCCCAGGGCGGTGACACGCTCGCGCATACCGAGCAGACCATGGCCGCCGCCGTCGTCCCCGGCGCCCTCGGGGCTGCCCGTGCCGTTGTCGAGGACCGTGACCTCGGCCGTCGCCCCGACCTGCACGACACTGACCTCTGCCTTCGCCCCGGGGCCCGCGTGCTTGCGCACATTGGTCAGCGCTTCCTGGATCACCCGGTACGCGGCCAGGTCGACGGCCGCGGGCAGCGGGGGCCTGCGGTCGACGCAGGCCACCTGGACCGGGAGCCCGGCGCGCCGGACCGTCTCCACGAGTTCGTCGAGGACCGCGAGACCGGGTGCCGGTTCGGTCGGCGCCTCCGGGTCGCCGGACTGACGCAGCAGCCCGACCGTGGCGCGGAGTTCGTTGAGTGCGCAGCGGCTGGCCTCCCGGACGTGGGCGAGCGCCTCTTTCGCCTGGTCGGGGCGCTTGTCCATGACGTGGGCGGCGACCCCGGCCTGCACATTGACCAGGGCGATGTGGTGGGCGACGACATCGTGGAGATCGCGGGCGATCCGCAGCCGTTCCTCGGCGACCCGCCGCCGGGCCTCCTCCTCGCGGGTGCGTTCGGCCCGTTCGGCGCGTTCCCTGATCGCGTCGACGAACGCCCGCCGGGAGCGGACGGCGTCCCCGGCGGCGCCGGCCATGCCGGTCCAGGCGAAGACCCCGAGGTTCTGCTGGCTGTACCAGGGGGACGCTCCGAAGACCATCGCGGACGCCGTCAGCACGGCCATGGTCAGCAGGCCGACCCGCCAGGTGGTGGGCCGATCGGTGGACGCGGCGACCGTGTAGAGCGCGACGACCGCGCTCATGACCACCGGGGCGGGCGGGTCCACCAGCACGAACTCGACGATGGACAGCCCACCGGTCGCGGCCAGCACCGCCATCGGGTTGCGACGCCGCAGGGCGAGCACGGCGGCGGCGAGCACCATCAGGACCACGCTGCCCGCCCCGGGCGTGCGGGTGCCGAAGCTGGGCCCGTTCGGCGCGTTCGGGTCGGTGAACGATCCGGCGATCATCGCAGCGAGTACGGCCACGGCGAGCGCCCCGTCGAACGCGAGGGGATGGTCGCGCAGCCAGCGCCGGACGCGCAGCAACCCGGTTCCGAGGGTGGTCACGTCAAGCTACGGTACGGCGTGTCGCGCACAAATAAGACCGACCGCGGCCTGGACCGCACGCAGAACGCGAAAGTCCCGGCAGAACCGTGCCCCGCGGCCGGCGGACCGGACACGGGGCACAGTGCGTGCGGGTGCTGGAGCGACCGGCGTCAGCCGGGGATCAGGCCGCCGTCGCGGAGCATGTCGCGCACCTCTTCGAGGGTGGCGTCGGGAGACGGCAGGATCAGTTCGGACGGCTCCAGGGAGTCGTCCGGCAGAGGCGTGCCGAGCTCGCGCACCCTGGCGAGGAGCGCCTGGAGCGTGGCGCGGAAGCCGGGGCCGTCGCCGCTCTCCATCTCGGCGAGCAGCTCGTCGTCGAGCTTGTTGAGCTCAGCGAAGTGGCTGTCGGCCAGGGCTACCTGGCCCTCCCCCATGATCCGAACGATCATGACGTCCGCCTTACTGCTTGTCGAACCTGTGCGGGGACTGCGAGGACTGCTGCTGGGCGGCGTCCTGCGGGCCGCCCTCGATGGCCTGTGGCGGGGTCGAGCCGCCGGCCAGTTCGGCCTTCATGCGCTGCAGCTCCAGCTCCACATCCGTACCACCGGAGATCCGGTCCAGCTCAGCGGCGATGTCGTCCTTCGCCGTCCCGGTCGGGTCGTCCAGAGCGCCGGAGGCGAGCAGCTCGTCGATCGCACCGGCGCGTGCCTGCAGCTGCTGGGTCTTGTCCTCGGCCCGCTGGATCGCCAGGCCGACGTCGCCCATCTCCTCGGAGATCCCGGAGAACGCCTCGCCGATCCGGGTCTGCGCCTGGGCGGCGGTGTAGGTGGCCTTGATGGTCTCCTTCTTCGTACGGAAGGCGTCGACCTTGGCCTGCAGCCGCTGGGCCGCGAGAGTGAGCTTCTCCTCCTCACCCTGCAGCGTCGTGTGCTGCGTCTCCAGGTCGGTGACCTGTTGCTGGAGGGCGGCGCGCCGGGACAGCGCCTCGCGGGCCAGGTCCTCGCGCCCGAGCGCGAGCGCCTTGCGGCCCTGGTCCTCCAGCTTGGACGTCTGGCCCTGCAGCTGGTTCAGCTGCAGCTCCAGGCGCTTGCGCGAGGTCGCCACATCGGCGACACCGCGGCGCACCTTCTGAAGCAGCTCCAGCTGCTTCTGGTACGAGTAATCGAGGGTCTCGCGCGGATCCTCGGCCCGGTCAAGGGCCTTGTTTGCCTTCGCGCGGAAGATCATCCCCATACGCTTCATGACACCGCTCATGGGCTTCGCGCGCCCCCTTCTGACGGACTGGGCTCCAGCACTCCAACAGAACCCACAGTACGGGCCCTGTCTCTATTACCGCACTGTTCGAGCACGGATGTGGTCCTCCCCAAGGACGACTGCCCCCGGATACCGCTCCGGCCCAGGGAGTAGGGGCCGTCGGGGAAACCGGTGACAACGCCCGTTCTGCCCCTCTCGGGACACCTGGGGGACGCAGGCCGTTGCCGGATCGTTCCCGACCGGGCTGGGGTCGTCGCGACCGACCCCGTACCCTTGTGTGTTGTGTTCCGTAGCCGTTCGAAGGATGAGAAGGCCCCCGCCACCAAGGTGACGGCGGACCTCTCCACGCAGCCCCGCGACCCGCAGGCCCCCAAAGGTCGCCCCACCCCCAAGCGCAGCGATGCCCAGTCGCAGCGCCGTCGTGCCGCCAGTGGCGCGCCGCTCGACCGCAAGGAGGCGATGAAGCGCCAGCGCGAAGCGCGCCGGGTGGACCTGGCCAAGCAGCGCGAGGCGCTCGCCAGTGGCGACGAGCGCTACCTGCCGGCCCGTGACAAGGGTCCGGTGCGGCGCTTCGTCCGCGATTTCGTGGACTCGCGTTTCTGCATCGCGGAGTTCTTCCTGCCGCTCGCGGTGATCATCCTGATCCTCAGCGTGATCCAGGTGCGGAACATCCAGACCATCTCGCTGCTGCTCTGGCTCGCCGTGATCGTGCTGATCGTCATCGACTCGATCGGTCTCGCGTTCCGGCTGAAGAAGCAGCTGAACGCGCGCTTCCCCGATACGCCGAAGCGCGGTGCGGTCGCCTACGGCCTGATGCGTACGCTTCAGATGCGTCGGCTGCGTCTGCCGAAGCCGCAGGTCAAGCGCGGAGAGCGACCCTGAGTACGGAGCTTTCCGGCTCGGTCGGCGGTCCGTCCGCAGGCCTGCCGGACGGTGCCCCCTCCAGGGACTGCGGGTTCACCGGGGCCTCTTCGGCGTGGCTCGGAGGGCTCGGCGGGCTGCGCAACACCGTCCGCCAGGAGCTCGTCGCCCGGCAGCTCGACGAGCAGATAGCCGCGCGCTTCCCGGTCGGCCAGCGGCTGCGGGTCCTCGATGTCGGCATGGGCCAGGGCACGCAGGCGCTGCGGCTGGCCCGGGCCGGCCACACGGTGACCGGCCTGGAGTCCGACGCCGAGATGCTGAGGGCCGCCCGCGGGGCGCTCGGGAACGAGCCCGCGGGCATCCGGGAGCGGGTCCGGCTGATCGAGGGCGACGGCCTGGACACGGGCGTGCACTTCCTGCCGGGCAGCTTCGATGTGGTGCTCTGTCACGGCGTACTGATGTACGCCCGGGAACCGGACGCGCTGCTGGCGGGGCTGGCCCGGATGCTGGCGCCCGGCGGGCTGCTCTCGCTGCTCGTACGGAACGGCGACGCGCTCGCGATGCGGCCCGGCATAGCCGGGGACTGGGACACGGCACTGGCCGCGTTCGATACGGATACGTACACCAACCGGCTGGGCCTGACGGTCCGCGCCGACCGGCTGGACGCCCTCACGGCCACGCTCGCCGGAATCGCCGCGCCGTTGCAGGCCTGGTACGGGGTGCGGATCTTCACGGACCAGGTGAGCGACGACGTCGAGCTGCCGGCCGCCGCGGAACTCGACCGGCTGCTGGCCGCGGAGGACCGGGCCGGACGGACGGACCCGTACCGCCGGGTTGCCGCGCTGCTGCATCTGTGCGGGGTGCGCGGCTAGAGAGCGTCCGGACAGTTCACGACGCCCGGTCCGGTGCACCGAAAGGCGCCGGAGCGTCCAGACGGCGAACCGTTCCGGCCCACCGGCAGCGCCGCGAGGTGCTGTGCCGGGCGCCGCGACCAGGGCATGATCCACTGGAGATCCCTGGGGATGACTGAGGGACGGACGAGGAGCGGGCGTCACTCGATCGGCCGAACCCAACAGGCCGCCAATAGGGTTAAAAGCTGATGATTCAGACATGGATGCTTCCCACTCGCGCCGCCGTCTGTACCGGCTACTGCTGCCTCTGACTGCAGGTGTCTGCGCCATGGCCCTGGTGTCCGGCTGTTCCGACTCGGACTCGGCCGGCGCCACTGCCACGCAGTCGGCCTCGCCTCATGCGAATTCGGCCGCAAGTGACCTGCAGGCCGAGTACGAGACCGTCATCAGGAATGTGCTGCCCTCCGTGGTACAGATCGAAGCCGCCAACAGCCTCGGATCCGGCGTCGTCTACGACGGCAAGGGCCATATCGTCACCAATGCCCATGTGGTCGGCCCGGAGAAGAGATTCAAGGTCACCGTCGCCACCGGCGAGAAGGTGCTGGGCGCCTCGCTGGTCGCCACCTATCCGGAGCAGGACCTGGCCGTCATCAAGCTCGACAACGTACCGAGCGGGCTGAAGCCGGCGAAGTTCGGCGACTCGAACAAGGTCGAGGTCGGCCAGATAGTGCTGGCGATGGGTTCGCCGCTCGGACTGTCCAGCAGCGTCACGCAGGGCATCGTGTCGGCGGTCGGCCGGACCGTCAGCGAGAGCCGGACGGAGGGTGGCACCGGGGCGACCATAGCGAACATGGTCCAGACCTCGGCGGCGATCAACCCGGGCAACAGCGGCGGTGCGCTGGTGAACCTGAACAGCGAGGTGATCGGCATTCCGACGCTGGCGGCGACGGATCCGCAGATGAACGGCGCGGCACCGGGCATAGGGTTCGCGATCCCCGTCTCGATGGTGAAGACGGTGGCCGACCAGATCATCAAGAGCGGCAAGGTCACCGACTCGGGCCGGGCGGCGCTGAACATCACCGGCCGCACGGTCGTCGACGACACCTACCAGCCGTTCGGAATCGCGGTGGTCACCGTCACGGCGGGCGGCGGCGCGGACAAGGCCGGACTGCGGGCCGGCGACATCATCACGAAGATCGGCGACACGCGGGTCACGACGATGACGGAGCTGGCCGAGACTCTGGCCAACGACAAGCCGGGCCAGAAGGTCAAGGTGACATATCTGCGCGACGGTGTGGAAAGGACTGCGGTCGTCACGCTGGGCGAGATCTGACCGCTGTCGTGCGAGAGCCCCGGATGCCGAGGAACGGCGCCCGGGGCCCTCGTGCGCCGTATCGGCGGTCAGCCCTGGTCGGCCTGGAGACTCATCGGGCCGTAGATCTTCGTCGCGTCCTCGAAGAGGGTCACCTGGTCCGCCCCGCCGTCCAGGAGTTCCTTCCAGAACTCACCGATCCATGTCTCCGCATCGCCCTGGGTCGTGAATTCCTCCGGCTGCAGGGCCGGTTCCGTCTCCGTACCGTCGGACTTCTCGAACCGCCACGTCCACGCCATGTCCGCCTCCTGGGTCGCGTTGCTGCCCGCAGCCTAGTGCCTGGGGTCTTTCGGACCGAGATCCATGGGGTTGGTCGCGCAGTCGGTGCGGGGACGCGGGAGGATCGGAGCGTGGAACTGACACTGCTCGGCACCGGAGCCCCAGACGGGCTGCCGCGCCCCGACTGTCCGTGCGCCGCCTGCGCCACCGCCCGCGGGGTGTGGGCGCGCGCCGCGACCGCACTGCTGGTCGACGACGCGCTGCTGCTCGATCTCACCCCGGGGGCCGTGTTCGCCGCCGCACGCGCGGGTCATTCACTGACCGGCGTACGGCAGGTGCTGCTCACCCATCCGCACGACGGGCCCGCCGTGGAGCTGCCCGCCGGGCTGCCCCCGGCCGGACGGGTGCCGGACGGGCAGGTGCTGACGCTGATCAGCGGGCACCGGATCCGGGCGGTGCCGATGGACTCGCCGGGGACCGGGTACGAGGTGACGTCCCCGGAGGGCGTGCGGCTGCTGTACATGCCGCCGGGGGCGGCCCCCGCCGGTCTCACGGACCGGGTGGCGGAGCCGTACGACATGGTGGTCGGTGATGTGACCGGACGCCCGGACGCCATGGCCAGGCTGCGGGCCGTCGAAGCGATCGGGCCGGCCACCGAGGTCATCGCCGTTCATCTGGACCATGACGCGCCCACCGGCCCCGAGCTGGACCGGCGACTCGCGGCGGCCGGCGCCCGGACCGTGCCGGACGGGACGACACTGGTGGTCGGCCAGTACCACGCCATATCGGATATCCCGCGGCGGACGCTGGTGACGGGCGGTGCGCGGTCCGGTAAGTCGGTGGAGGCCGAGCGGCGGCTGGAGACCTTCCCCGAGGTGGTGTACGTGGCGACCGGCGGCGGCCGCGAAGGCGACGCGGACTGGATGGCCCGGGTCGGGCTGCACCGGGAGCGCAGGCCGGCCGCCTGGCGCACCGAGGAGACCTGTGAGCTGGTGGACCTGCTGGAGTCGGACGGGCCGCCGCTGCTGATCGACTGCCTGTCGCTGTGGCTGACGGATGCGATGGACCGGGTGAACGCCTGGGACGACGTGGCGTGGGCGGAGGGCGGTGAGCGTGCGCTGCGGGAGCGGATCACCGAACTGGTCGGCGCGGTGCGCGGAACGCGGCGCACCGTTGTCGCCGTGACCAATGAGGTCGGCTCGGGCGTGGTGCCCGCGACAGCCGCCGGCCGGCGGTTCCGGGACGAGCTGGGGCGGCTCAACGCCGCGTTCGCCGACGAGTGCGAGCACGTGCTGCTGCTCGTGGCCGGTCAGGCGCTGACGCTGCGCGGCTGACCCGCATCGCACCAGGATCAGCGGCAGGAAGGGAGCGGACATGGCGCGAGTGAGGCCGATGCTGGAAGGCGTTCCGGAGACCCTGCTCTGGATGCTCTACAACCGGGCGTACGAGGCGGGGCAGCTCTATCCCGTCATCGACGATCCGATGGCGCTGCAGCTCATGGCGGACCTCGACTACCCCTTCGAGGAGCGCTTCGGGCGGCCGAACGCCTTCCACTCGCAGGCGCAGGCGCTGCGCTCACGCTGCTTCGACCTGACGGTGCAGGGCTATCTGCGCGGACATCCGGAGGCCACCGTCGTCGCGCTCGGCGACGGTCTGGAGACCGGCTTCTGGCGGGTCGACAACGGGCGGCTCACCTGGCTGAGCGTGGAGTTGCCCCAGGTGGCAGCGTTGCGCCGCGCGCTGCTGCCCTCCTCGGACCGGCTGCGGGCGATCTCCCGGTCGGCGACCGATCTCTCCTGGCTGGACGAGATCGAGGACCCTGCGGGCCGGGGCGTGATCGTCACGACGCAGGGGCTGCTGATGTATCTGCAGCCCTGGGAGGTCCGGAAGATCCTGGCGACCTGCGCCGAACGGCTGCCGGGCGGGGTGCTCGTGCTGGACTCCATGGCGCGTCGGCCGGCGAAGGGGACGGTGGCCGGGAAGTCGAAGGTCGGCTCCATGACCGTCCCGCCGATGCACTGGGCGATGAATCCGGGCGAGCGGAAGAAGCTGCGCAGTGCGCATCCGAACATCACCGAGGTGCGCGCGCTGGGGCTGCCGCGGGGGCGGGGCGCGATGGGAGAACTGATCCGGCTCCAGCATCTGACGCCGGGGCTGCGGACGCTGACCCCCGCGATGACGCTGCTGCGCTTCGGGGCCTGAGGGGCCGGCCGCCACACTGAAGAGGCGTCAGAATCATGGCAGGTACTGTTCCGCAATGAGCCCGCCGCCGGGCTCAGAGCCTGTCGGGTGACCTTCGATCGGAGAGCGGACGCGGCACGGTGCGTGCGATTCCAAGGCGCCGGGATGGCCTTGTAGCGGAGCTACCAGGGCATTTCGGCAACGCCGGAAGCGTGCGTGCCAGGGCGTGGCCGCCCGATCAGAGATCACCCGACAGGCTCTCACCGGCCCATACCACGTAACGACCCGCGAGGCAGACTCCCGTGAATCTGGACGACTTCTCCGACCTGATCGAACGCCCCGACGGCGGCGTACGGCGCGACGCCGAGGAACGCCGGGAGCGGCAGATCGTGCCGCCGGGCGCCCTCGGCCGGCTCGACGAGCTGGGCGAGTGGCTCTCGGCCGCCCAGCAGGCCGTGCCGGTCAGACCGATCCAGCAGCCGCGCGTGGTGCTCTTCGCCGGTGATCACGGGGTGGCCGAGCTCGGCGTCTCCGGCCGCGCGGCCGGGACCGCCCACGAGCTGGTCCGGGCCACACTGGAGGGCGCGACACCACTGGCCGTGCTGGCCCGCCAGTTCTCCGTACCGGTGCGGATCGTCGACGCCGGCCTGGACTGCGAGCCGGAGCTGCTGCCCGAGTCGGTCGTGCGTCACCGGGTGCGGCGCGGCAGCGGCCGGATCGACATCGAGGACGCGCTGACGGCCGAGGAGGCCGAGCAGGCAGTACGTCTGGGCATCGCGATCGCCGACGAGGAGGCCGACTCGGGCACCGATCTGGTGGTGCTCGGCGATCTGAGCGTCGGTGGCACCACGGCGGCCGCCACCCTGATCGCGGCCCTGTGCGGCACGGACGCCTCGGTGGTCACCGGGCGCGGCGGCGCAGGAATCGACGATCTCGCCTGGATGCGCAAGTGCGCGGCGATCCGGGACTCGTTGCGGCGGGCCCGGCCGGTCCTCGGCGACCAGCTGGAGCTGCTGGCCACGGTCGGCGGCGCGGACCTGGCGGCGATGACAGGGTTCCTGCTGCAGTGCGCGGTGCGCAAGTTGCCGGTGATCCTGGACGGCGTGGTCTCGTCGGCGTGCGCGCTGGTCGCTCAGCGGGCCGCCTTCCGGGCGCCGGACTGGTGGCTGGCCGGTCAGGTGAGCGGCGAGCCGGCACAGACGAAGGCGCTGGACCGGATGGCGCTCAATCCGCTGCTGGACCATGGCGTCATCGTGGGTGAGGGGAGCGGGGCGCTGCTGGCGCTTCCGCTCGTGCAGGCTGCCGCGGCGCTGGCGGCGGAGCTGCCCGAGCGTGCGCCGGCCGACGAGGACGACGCCTCGAAGACCGACGCGGACGACGACTGAGGACCCTGCTGCGCTGCGGCCGCCGACCACCGGACACCGGCCGCAGCAGGCCTCCCCATGGAGCGAATTCCCTCATATGATCGCTTTTTATGGGAGATGTCCGATTTGCTGGCCAGGGTACCCGGCGGAGCACCGTCGGCTCACGACGCAGTGCGGCATTCACCATCTGGTATCTGCGCATCGTGTCGTTCATCAATTTCCTGAGCGCCGTCTGGGTCACGCTCGGTCAGGACCTGCGTCGGCACAACACCGAGAACTACTTCACGCCCTATCTGCTCACCGCAGGCTTCTCCTCCGGAGTGGTCGCCCTCTTCCTCGCGATCACCATGCGACGGCGCAAGCGCGCCGCCTGGATCGTCAACATGGTGCTGAGCGGCCTCCTGCTCCTGCTCTTCGCCTTCGTGATCGGCTTTCCCGAGATCCGGCAGTACCCGCAGAACTGGATCTCCCTGGCGCTGACAGCCGCGTTCGTCGTGGCGCTGATCCTGGGCCGGCGGGAGTTCTACGCGAAGGGCGACCGGTCCAACGCGAAGCTGGCGGCCGCGGTCGCCCTCGGCGGGCTGCTGGTCACCTCGCTGATCGCCACCCTGCTGGTCACCGTCACGAACACGGCGCACGACGAGTACCGGTCGGCCTTCCTCGACCGCTGGCGCTACGGCGCGCTGCGGCTGGTCTCGGTCGCGACCGACGAAGCCCGCTTCCCCGGCATCACCGTGCCCGGCTGGGTCAATGTCGTCATCAACATCCTCTCCACCCTGCTGCTGATCGCTGTCGTGTACGTGGCGTTCCGCTCACGCCGGGCCGTCGACCCGATCACCCCGCAGGACGAGGACCGGCTCCGCGCCCTCCTCGAAAAGCACGGCGAACGCGACTCGCTCGGCTATTTCGCACTGCGCCGGGAGAAGAGCGTCATCTGGTCGCCGACCGGGAAGGCGGCCGTCACCTACCGGGTGGTCGGCGGGGTCTCGCTCGCCTCCGGTGATCCGATCGGCGACTTGGAGGCCTGGCCCGGCGCGATCGAACCATGGCTGGCCGAGGCCCGCGAACACGGCTGGATCCCAGCGGTGATGGGGGTGAGCGAGGAGGGCGGCACGGTCTACGCCCGGCACGGGCTCGACGCGCTGGAGCTCGGCGACGAGGCAATCGTGGAGACCGCCGAGTTCACCCTCGAAGGGCGGGCGATGCGGACCGTCCGCCAGGCGTACAACCGGATCAGGCGCGCCGGGTACGAGGTGACCATCCGGCGCCACTGCGACATCCCCGACGAGGAGATGGCCGAACTGGTGCGGCGCGCCGACGACTGGCGCGACGGCGAGACCGAGCGTGGCTTCTCGATGGCGCTGGGGCGGCTCGGCGATCCGGGGGACGGCCAGTGCGTGATGCTCGAATGCCGTGACGCGGCGGAGAAGGAGCAAGGCGAAGGAGCGGGCGGCCCCGGCGAATTGCGCGCCGTACTGAGCTTCGTGCCCTGGGGCCCGAACGGTCTCTCGCTGGACCTGATGCGCCGCGACCGGAACGCCGAGAACGGTCTGATGGAGTTCATGGTCATCGAACTCCTCCAGCGCGCCAAGGAGATCGGGATCACGCAGGTGTCGCTCAACTTCGCGATGTTCCGGTCGGTCTTCGAGAGGGGATCGCGGCTGGGCGCGGGACCGGTGCTGAGGCTGTGGCGCTCGTTGCTCAGCTTCTTCTCGCGCTGGTGGCAGATCGAGTCGCTCTACCGCGCCAACGCCAAGTACCGACCGATCTGGGAGCCGCGTTTCATGCTCTTCGAGAAGAGCTCCGACCTGCTGCGCATCGGCATCGCCGCGGGCCGCGCCGAAGGGTTCCTGGAGGCGCCCGGGCTGCCCAAGTGGCTGCACCGCTCGCACCTGGAGACCCGTAGATGAGACCGATGGCGGCGCTGCCCGAGGCCGCCCGCCGCGAATGGGGGCCGCTGTTCTCGACCGTACACGGGGGGCTCACCCGTTCCCGGCTGCGCGCGGTCCCGATGACGCTGGCCTCGATCGGCCTGACGGCGCTGCTCCATGTGGTGCAGAACCAGCCGTGGGGATTACGTCCGGTGCGGGTCCTCGGCTCGGTGCGGGCCGAGGACCCGCTGTGGACCGCCCTGCTGCGTACCCCGCTGTCGCTGTTCGTGCCCGCGCTCGACCTGCCGGTGTGGGGTGCGCTGGCGCAGGTGCTCGTGGTATTCGGGGCCTCCGAGATCTGTCTCGGACGACGGCGGACCCTGCTCATCGCGTACGTCGCCACGCTGGCCGGGACGCTGTACGCACGGACCGGCGTCGCGGTCGGCCCCGACGGGCTGTTCGGACTGCCCGCATCCGACGCGCAGGTCGTCGACACCGGACCGTCGGCGGCGGTGGTCGGGGTCGCGGTCTATGTGTGCCACGCCTACCGGGCGTGGCGCACCGGGGCGGTGGTGATCGCGGTGATGGTCATCGAAGTGATCTTCAAGAACAACCTGGCGGGCAAGGAACACCTGGCGGCGATCGCCGCGGTGCTGATCCTGTGCGGTCTCACCGCCTGGCACGACAGGCGTCGGCGTCTGCCCGCCCGCAGCGATCAGGACTTGGGCGCGGGAAGCCGGTCCCGGTCCGGCGCTCCGCCGATGAGGTCCTGAAACCTGCGGCTCGGCCCCACCCAGCGCCGGTCGTGGTGGTACGCGCGCAGCACCGCCCTGGCACGGGCACGGTGCCGGTTGCGGTAGAGCCTCTTCGCCCACATCGACGTCGGCCGGGCCAGCCGGATCGCCCCGAACAGGGCGACGAACGGCACCAGGGTGCCGATCACCGCCATCCGCGCCTTGCCCTTGAACAGGGCGATCAGCACGAAGCAGAAGTTGATCAGCAGGGTCAGGATGATACCGAGCCGGCCCTGCTGCTGATCGCTGGTCAGTTCCTTCACCCCGAGCGGTGAGAAGCCGCCGAGGAGGAGCAGGACGAGCGCCGTGGTGAGGACGACGACCTCGACGCTCTGGCGGCCCTGTTCGGACCAGTACACGTCGTCGAGATGGAGGATCAGGGCGAACTCGTCCAGCACCAGTCCGGCGCCCATCCCGAAGATCACCGCGCAGATGCCCGCCCCGACGCCGTACCGTCCGCTGGAGACCGCGCCGAAGCCGCCGACCACCGTCAGCAGCACACCGGGCACCACATGGTGGACGTGCAACCCGCCGGGCGTGATGTTGCGGAACGGCCCCTTCCCGGCCCTGATCATCCGGGTGATGAGACGAGTGATGGCGAAGGTCAGCACAAAGGCGGCCAGGGAGAGGAGCAGGGGCAGCTTCCCCGGCTCGACGAAGTTCTGATCGAACCAGTGACCCATGCCACCACTCCCGTTGGTCCGCCTTTGCGGCGCTTTGCGGTGTTTCGGCCAATCTAGCGGCCCGGCCGAGGGATTAGCCTGCGCGCCGTGACCTCCCTGAACAGCCACGGCATACGGTTCGCCTTCGGCACCCTGACCGTGCTCCCCGTCCGCGTCACCCGCTGGGACCGCAGGGCCGCCCGTGCCGGGATGCTGAGCGCCCCGCTCGCCGGTCTGGTGGTGGGGCTGCTCGCGGCGGTCCCCGGCACACTGTTGCTGCTGCTCGGGTCCGGGCCGCTGCTCGCGGCGGTCGCCTCCGCCGCGGTGCCCGCGGTCCTCACTCGGGGGCTGCACCTCGACGGGCTCGCCGACACGGCGGACGGGCTCGGCAGCGGCAAGCCCGCGGCGGACGCGTTGCGCATCATGAAGCAGTCGGACATTGGGCCATTCGGTGTCATCACCCTGCTGTTCGTCCTCCTGGCCCAGGTCGCGGTCCTCCATCAGCTGTACGGGGAGGGCTGGGCGCACGGCGCGGTGGCCGCGGTCGTCGCGGGGGTCACCGCCCGCCTCGCGCTCACACTGGCGTCCCGTCAGGGCGTGCCTCCGGCCCGGCCGGAGGGGCTGGGGGCGGCGGTGGCGGGAACGGTACCGGCGGGGGCGGCGGCGGCCGTGACGGTCGCGGTGGTGGCCGCGGGGTCGGCGGCGGGGGCGGTGTTCGGCGGGTACGGCGCGCTGCACCACGGCCTTGCCGTAGTGGCCGGGCTGATGGCCGCCCAGCTGCTGCTGCGGCACTGTGTGCGGCGGTTCGGGGGCGTGACCGGGGATGTCTTCGGGGCGGTCGCGGAGACGGCGGCGACGGCTGCGCTGGTGGCGTTGGCCCTGGGCTAAGGGCTGTCCCGTCATCCCTCGCGGGCGCACGAGGACAGCTGCGGCACCTCGCTGCGTTGCCGGAACGCCCGAATACACCCAGTAGGAGAACGCCCCTCCGTCTTGCGATGCACCACATCTGACGCCGCGCGCTGATCCACCAGGGATGACGGGACAGCCCTGAGGGCGTGTTTCGCCAGGCGTTCCGGGCCCACGAAGATCGGCGGGACAGGACCTGGGCGGACAGGGGGTACGCGGCGGCCCGGTCTCCGTCTTCTCCTCAATCCGCGGACGGGCTCGCCCCGCAGCTCCGGCGCCAGGTGCCCAGGTCGTACTTCTTGCGGAGCGAGCTCAGGCGCAGCCTCGTCGACTCCGGGCAGAACCGTGCCACCGGCACCTCGTACTCCACATGGAACACCGCCTTGTCCGCCTCGATGAACGGGGTGAGGTCGGCGCACTCGTCGTACTGGGCGCACTGTTCGTTGACCGCGAAGTCGAAGTCCGGTTCCAGCCGCGGGATCTGGTCCAGGTCGTTCTTGAGTCCGACCGCGAGTCCGTGGCGGTGGGCGATGCGGGCGACGAGGCGGTTGTAGCGCAGCTGATCGGCGCCGGTCAGGGGGAAGCCCGTGCGGTTGCGGTAGCCGTCCATGTTGTCGGGCTCGACCGCGTCGAAGCCCTTCTTCGCGCACATCTCGATCCGGGACTCCATCAGCGGCGCGAGCAGATCCGTGCGGCGGATGTCGAGCCAGCGCTCCCCCGGCCAGCCGTTGCCCTTCCCGAGGACCGAGGCGGGGAACTTCCCGGCGTCCGGGCGGAAGTCCTCCCAGGCGCCCGTGGACACGTAACAGATGACCTTGCGGCCGCGGCGGTGCAGATCGGCGACCGCCTGCGCATCGTGCTCGAAGCCGTCGATGTCGTACACCGGAACGTCCACGGTGGGGTCGAGGCGGCCGGAGAGCTGCCACTGCCAGTCGGTACCCGGCTTCGGCTGCCAGCGCACCGCGGAGGTGGTCCGAGGTGCCGAAGTACAGCCGGCCAGCACCGCCGACAGGATCAGTACGATGATCGGCGCCGCCGACTTCGGTCTCGTCCCGCGTACAGCCCGCTGGGCGCGCATCGCTCTCCCCCGCTCGCTCCGGCACCTCCGAACAACCCTACTTCCGGGGCCGGTTGCTCCGTCGCGGCCCCCGGCCGGGCCGGCCGGGGCCGGAGCCCTGCCGCCGGAACGGGCCGCAGACGGCCCGCCGCCGTGTTTCCGCAGCAAAGGCGCGCGTAGGCTCATTCCCGGCACATTGCGGCGGCGTCTACGATGCGCCGGGCACGGTCGGCCCACCCCTCGACCGACAACGAACTCAACGGAAGCGAGATTTCACCACCGTGACTGCTCTCACTCTCAGCACTGCCGGTGCGGCGACGCTGCGCGCCGACGCACTTGTCGTCGGCATCGCCAAGGGAGCCAAGGGCCCGGTCGTCGCACCGGGCGCCGAGGCCGTGGACAAGGCGTTCGGCGGAAAGCTCGCCACCGTCCTGGAGACCCTGGGCGCCTCCGGTGCCGAGGGCGAAGTGACCAAGCTCCCCGCACCGGACGGCCTCAAGGTCCCGGTCGTCATCGCGGTCGGACTCGGTCCGGTCCCGGAGAAGGACACGGCGTTCGACGGCGAGGCACTGCGCCGGGCCGCCGGTTCCGCCGCGCGTGCGCTGACCGGTTCCAAGAAGGCCGGCTTCGCGCTGCCGATCATGTCCGTCGAGGACGCCGAGGCCGTCGCCGAGGGCGCACTGCTCGGCGCGTACGCCTTCACCGCGTACCAGGGCGGCGAGAACAAGCTCGCGCCGAAGGACAAGAAGAACGGCAACGGCGCCAAGCTGCCGCTCGCCGAGGTCGCCCTGCTCGGCACCAAGCCGCGCGACAAGGCGTTCAAGGCGGCCGCAGAGCGTGCCACCGCGGTCGTCGAGGAGATCAACCGCGCCCGCGACCTGATCAACACCCCGCCGAACGACCTGTACCCCGAGTCCTTCGCCGCCGTGGCCACGGCCGCCGGCAAGGAGCACGGCATCAAGGTGCAGGTCTTCGACGAGAAGGCGCTCGTCAAGGGCGGCTTCGGCGGTCTGCTGGGCGTCGGCCAGGGCTCGACCTACGGCCCCCGCCTGGTGAAGCTCGCCTACACGCACCCGAAGGCGGAGAAGACCCTGGCCCTGGTCGGCAAGGGCATCACCTACGACTCGGGCGGCATCTCGCTGAAGCCGGCGGGTCACAACGAGACGATGAAGTGTGACATGAGCGGCGCCGCCGCCGTGTTCGCGGCCGTCGTCGCGGCCGCCCGTCTCGGCCTCCAGGTCAACGTCACCGGCTGGCTGGCGCTCGCCGAGAACATGCCGTCCGGCAACGCCACACGCCCGGGTGACGTGCTGCGCATGTACAGCGGCAAGACCGTCGAGGTGCTGAACACGGACGCCGAGGGCCGGCTCGTCCTCGCCGACGCGCTGACCCGCGCCTCCGAGGAGAACCCGGACGCGATCGTCGACGTGGCGACCCTGACCGGAGCAATGGTCCTGGCCCTGGGCCACCGCACCTTCGGCATCATGGCGAACGACGACGCCTTCCGTACGTCCATCCACGAGATCGCCGAGGAGGTCGGCGAGGCCTCCTGGCCGATGCCGCTCCCCGCCGACCTGCGCAAGGGCATGGACTCCCCGACCGCCGACATCGCCAACATGGGTGAGCGGATGGGCGGCGGCCTGGTGGCCGGTCTGTTCCTGCAGGAGTTCGTGGGCGAGGGCATCACCTGGGCGCACCTGGACATCGCGGGTCCGGCCTTCCACGAGGGCGCGCCGTACGGCTACACGCCGAAGGGCGGCACCGGTTCCGCGGTCCGCACGCTGGTGAAGCTGGCGGAGCGCACCGCCGCCGGGGACCTCGGCTAGAGGATGCTCCGTG
The DNA here is from genome assembly GCF_040683105.1 of Streptomyces sp. NPDC051020. NCBI lineage: Bacteria > Bacillati > Actinomycetota > Actinomycetes > Kitasatosporales > Streptomycetaceae > Streptomyces > Streptomyces sp. NPDC051020. The sequence goes on from NZ_JBFBCG010000017.1 coordinate 22,702, forward strand.
CGTACGGCCCCGGGCATACGTCCGGGGCCGTACGCGTTCACCTGTCGGCATCGACAGCACGGTACGCACCGGTTTCGCTCTCAACGAAATCCGCACTCCCACCCGTCTCCCACCCTCACCCTTCCACCGTGGTGCTTCGCGCCGCTCCTACCAATCTCTACACAGCAGTAACCATCCGGAACGGGTGATCATCCGTCCCGGACCCGGGCCCCGCGTCCCGCCCACCGTCAACAAGTGCGAAGATGGGTTCTCGGCAGGACAGGGCCCCCACCACAGGGCCGAATAACAAAAGCGGCCGAACACCAGCCGACCGGCCGGTCATCCCCCAGCGACGGGGCCCGGCGTACGGCGCACATGCATGGAGGACGTGACGTGGCGAACGACGCCAGCACCGTTTTCGACCTAGTGATCCTCGGCGGTGGTAGCGGCGGTTACGCCGCGGCCCTGCGCGGAGCGCAGCTGGGCCTGGACGTCGCTCTGATCGAGAAGGGCAAGGTCGGCGGCACCTGCCTGCACAACGGCTGCATCCCCACGAAGGCGCTGCTGCACGCCGGCGAGGTCGCCGACCAGGCACGCGAGGCCGACCAGTTCGGCGTCAAGGCCACCTTCGAGGGCATCGACATCGAGGCCGTCCACAAGTACAAGGACGACGTGATCTCGGGCCTGTACAAGGGTCTGCAGGGTCTCATCGCCTCGCGCAAGGTCACCTACATCGAGGGTGAGGGTCGGCTCTCCTCCCCCACCTCGGTGGACGTGAACGGCCAGCGCATCCAGGGCCGCCACGTGCTCCTGGCGACCGGCTCCGTGCCGAAGTCGCTGCCGGGCCTGGAGATCGACGGCAACCGGATCATCTCCTCGGACCACGCGCTGAAGCTGGACCGCGTCCCGAAGTCCGCGATCGTCCTGGGCGGCGGCGTCATCGGCGTCGAGTTCGCCTCGGCGTGGACGTCCTTCGGTACCGACGTCACGATCATCGAGGGCCTGAAGCACCTCGTTCCGGTCGAGGACGAGAACAGCTCGAAGCTCCTTGAGCGCGCTTTCCGCAAGCGCGGCATCAAGTTCAACCTCGGTACGTTCTTCCAGAGCGCCGAGTACACGCAGGACGGTGTCCGCGTGACCCTCGCCGACGGCAAGACGTTCGAGGCGGAGGTGCTGCTGGTCGCGATCGGCCGCGGCCCGGTCTCGCAGGGTCTGGGCTACGAGGAGGCCGGCGTCGCGATGGACCGCGGCTACGTCCTCGTCGACGAGTACATGCAGACCAACGTTCCGACCATCTCGGCCGTGGGCGACCTGGCCCCGACGCTGCAGCTCGCTCACGTCGGCTTCGCCGAGGGCATCCTGGTGGCGGAGCGGCTGGCCGGTCTGAAGACCGTCCCGATCGACTACGACGGTGTCCCCCGGGTGACGTACTGCCACCCCGAGGTCGCTTCCGTGGGCATCACCGAGGCCAAGGCCAAGGAGCTCTACGGCGCGGACAAGGTCGTCGCTCTGAAGTACAACCTTGCCGGCAACGGCAAGAGCAAGATCCTCAAGACCGCGGGCGAGATCAAGCTCGTCCAGGTCAAGGACGGTGCCGTGGTCGGCGTCCACATGGTCGGTGACCGTATGGGCGAGCAGGTCGGCGAAGCCCAGCTGATCTACAACTGGGAGGCGCTGCCGGCCGAGGTCGCGCAGCTCATCCACGCCCACCCGACGCAGAGTGAAGCGCTCGGCGAGGCCCACCTGGCCCTGGCCGGCAAGCCCCTCCACTCCCACGACTGATCCAGTCCCGGGCGCGACGACCGACCTACTTCCGCACTTTCGTAAGGAGCAACTGAAACCATGTCGGTTTCCGTAACCCTTCCGGCGCTCGGTGAGAGCGTCACCGAGGGCACTGTCACCCGCTGGCTGAAGGCCGAGGGCGAGCGCGTCGAGGCCGACGAGCCGCTGCTCGAGGTCTCGACCGACAAGGTCGACACCGAGATCCCGGCGCCCGCCGCCGGCATCCTCGCGTCCATCAAGGTCGCCGAGGACGAGACCGTCGAGGTCGGCGCCGAGCTGGCCGTCATCGACGACGGCACGGGTGCGGCCGTCCCGGCCGCGGCTCCGGCCGCCGAGCCCGTGGCTGCTCCGGTGGCCGCTCCGGCGCCGGTCGCGGCGGCCCCCGCCGCCCCGGCCCCCGTGGCCGCGGCTCCGGCCGCTGCCCCGGCTGGTGCCGCGACCGGTACGGACGTCACCCTCCCGGCGCTCGGCGAGAGCGTCACCGAGGGCACCGTCACCCGCTGGCTGAAGGAGGTCGGCGAGGAGGTCACGGAGGACGAGCCCCTGCTCGAGGTCTCCACGGACAAGGTCGACACCGAGATCCCCGCCCCGGTTTCCGGTGTGCTGCTGGAGATCGTGGTCGCCGAGGACGAGACCGCCGAGGTCGGCGCGAAGCTCGCCGTCATCGGTGCCGCGGGTGCCGCCCCGGCGGCTGCCCCGGCTCCGGCCGCTCCGGCCCCCGTGGCTGCCCCGGCTCCGGCTCCGGCTGCTCCGGCTCCGGTCGCCGCAGCCCCCGCCCCGGTGGCCGCTCCGGCCCCGGCGGCGCCCGCCGCCCCGGCGCCCGTGCCCGCCCCGGCCCCGGCTCCGGTCGCTGCTCCGGCTCCGGTCACCCCGGTGGCTCCGGCCGCGGCCGCCGACGAAGGCGCGTACGTCACGCCGCTGGTCCGCAAGCTCGCCTCCGAGAGCGGTGTCGACCTCGGTGCGGTCAAGGGCACCGGCGTCGGCGGCCGTATCCGCAAGCAGGACGTCGTCGCCGCCGCGGAGGCCGCCAAGGCCGCCGCTGCCGCTCCGGCCCCCGTCGCGGCCGCCCCGGCAGCCGCGAAGGCGCCGAAGCTGGAGGCGTCCCCGCTGCGTGGTCAGACGGTCAAGATGACCCGCATGCGCAAGGTCATCGGCGACAACATGATGAAGGCGCTGCACTCGCAGGCCCAGCTGACCTCGGTCGTCGAGGTCGACATCACGAAGCTGATGAAGCTGCGCAACCAGGCGAAGGACGCCTTTGCCGCCCGTGAGGGCGTCAAGCTGTCCCCGATGCCGTTCTTCGTGAAGGCGGCGGCCCAGGCGCTGAAGGCCCACCCGGTCATCAACGCCCGGATCAACGAGGACGAGGGCACCATCACGTACTTCGACTCGGAGAACATCGGCATCGCCGTGGACGCCGAGAAGGGGCTGATGACGCCGGTCATCAAGGGTGCGGGCGACCTGAACATCGCCGGTATCTCGAAGAAGACCGCCGAGCTGGCCGGCAAGGCCCGCGGCGGCGGCCTGACCCCGGACGACATGTCCGGTGCCACCTTCACCATCAGCAACACCGGCTCGCGCGGTGCGCTGTTCGACACCGTGATCGTGCCGCCGAACCAGGCCGCCATCCTGGGCATCGGTGCCACCGTCAAGCGTCCGGCGGTCATCGAGACCGCCGAGGGCACCGTCATCGGTGTCCGCGACATGACGTACCTCTCGCTCTCCTACGACCACCGTCTGGTGGACGGTGCGGACGCCGCCCGTTACCTGACTGCGGTCAAGGCGATCCTGGAGGCCGGCGAGTTCGAGGTCGAGCTCGGCCTCTGAGCACCACGGTTGTAACCAGCCTCACCAGCGGCGCCCCCGTCCGGAACCCTTCCGGGCGGGGGCGCCGCCGTATTGTCTAAGGGTTGTCCCGTCATCCCTGGTGGATCAGCGCACGGCGTCGGATACGGTGCATCGCAAGGCGGAGGAGAGCGCCCTCATACTGGGCGTATTCGGGTGTTCCGACAACGCGGTGAGGTGCCGTAGCTGTCGCCGTGCGCCCGCCAGGGATGACGGAACAGCCTTGAGACACCACCGGTTGCCTCACCCGCACCGGTCGGATCGGCAGCACCGGTTTCCCCGAAGGAGCCCTCATGACCCCGCCCGTCGTCCACTCGCTGCGCGAACAGATCCGCGAGCACATCGTGGACGGGATCGTCAGCGGGCGCTGGAAGCCGGGCGAGCGGATCGTGGAGCGCCGGATCGCCACTGAGCTGGAGGTCAGCCAGACGCCCGTACGCGAGGCGCTGCGGGAGCTGGAGACCCTCCGGCTGATCGAGTCGGCGCCCAACAAGGGCGTACGGGTCCGGAATCTGACCGCTGCCGACCTGGAGGAGTCCTACCCGGTACGGGCCGGTCTGGAGCAGATCGCGGCGGAGTTGGCGGCTCCGGCGCTCGGCGAGGACTGTTCGCGGCTGTCGCCGCATGTGGCGGCGCTGTACGAGGCCGACCGGCTGGCCGACGGCGAGGCGCAGGTGCGGCACACGGTGGCGTTCCACCGGGAGTTGGTGCGGGCCGCCGGGAACGCCGTACTGCTGCACACCTGGGAGGGTCTGGGCATCGAGGTGTTCACGGCGCTCTCGATCCGGTGGCTGGGGACGGTGCAGAAGTCGTACGCGGAGGAGCACGAGGCGCTCATCGACGCGTTCCTGCGCAAGGACCCGGACATCGGTGCGCTGGTGAAGGCGCATGTCCTGGGGTGCGCCCCGCGCGCCTGACGCAGCTGCGTGGTCCGGGCGCTCAGCCGTACAGATGAGCGCCCGGATTCTTCATATTTCTGGCGTCACTCCGTGCCGCGAAACAGGGCACCGGATGCCAATTTCTTCATATCGAGAAGTTTTGCCCTTCATCCTTTGATCGATCATCGATCAGCGTTCTACAGTTCACTCCGCGGGCCCACCGGCCCCATCGCCCTGTCCTGCCAGTCAGGGCCCTTTCTCCACCCCCCTCCTCTCCGGAAGGCGGCGATCATGACCGACCCCGTAGGAAAGCTTCCGAGCGAGCTCGACCAGCTCCCGGACCGTGACCCGGAGGAGACCGCCGAATGGGCGGCCTCCCTCGATGCCGTCACCAAGGCCGCCGGCCCGCACCGCGCCGCGTACCTGATGCGCCGCTCGCTGCAGCACGCCGAGGACGCCGGTCTCGCGCTGCCCAAGCTCCTGGAGACCGATTACGTCAACTCCATCCCGACCGCCGCCGAGCCCGCGTTCGACGGCGACCTGGAGATGGAGTCCAGGATCACCGCGTGGAACCGCTGGAACGCGGCCGCGATGGTCACCCGCGGCTCCCGGTTCGGCGTCGGTGGTCACATCGCCACCTTCGCCTCGGCAGCCTGGCTGTACGAGACGGGCTTCAACCACTTCTTCCGCGGCAAGGAGGGGGACGGCTCCGGCGACCAGCTCTACATCCAGGGCCACGCCTCCCCCGGCATCTACGCCCGCGCCTTCCTCGACGGCCGGCTCAGCGAGCAGCAGCTCGACAACTTCCGCCAGGAGTCGGGCGGCGACGGTCTGCCGTCCTACCCGCACCCGCGGCGGCTGCCCTGGCTGTGGGAGTTCCCCACCGTGTCGATGGGCCTCGGCCCGCTCTCGGCCATCTACCAGGCGCGCTTCAACCGCTATCTGGCCAACCGCAACATCAAGGACACGTCGAACTCGCACGTCTGGGCCTTCCTGGGCGACGGCGAGATGGACGAGCCCGAGTCGACCGCCGCCCTCGCCCTCGCGGCGCGTGAGCGGCTCGACAACCTGACCTTCGTCATCAACTGCAACCTGCAGCGACTCGACGGTCCGGTCCGCGCCAACTTCCGCGTGGTCCAGGAGCTCGAGGGCGCGTTCCGCGGAGCCGGCTGGAACGTCGTCAAGACGCTCTGGGGCAACGCCTGGGACGAGCTGTTCCAGCTGGACACCACCGGTGCGCTGGTCCGCCGGCTCCGGGAGGTCCCGGACGCCCAGTTCCAGACGTACGCCACCCGCGACGTCGCGTACATCCGCGAGCACTTCTTCGGCGCCGAGCCGGCGCTCGCCGAGCTGGCGAAGCTGCTCACCGACGCGAAGATCGCCGAGTGCTTCTACACCTCCCGCGGCGGCCACGAGGCCCGCAAGGTGTACGCGGCGTACAAGGCGGCCATCGAGCACAAGGGCGCGCCGACCGTGATCCTCGCCCAGACGGTGAAGGGCCACACGCTCGGCAAGGGCTTCGAGTCCAAGAACGCCAACCACCAGATGAAGAAGCTGTCGATCGACGAGTTCAAGGGCATGCGCGAGCTGCTCGGACTCCCGATCCCGGACAGCGCCTTCGACGACGGCCTGGTGCCCTACGGCCACCCGGGCGCCGACTCCCCCGAGGTGCGCTACCTCCAGGAGCGCCGCGCCGCCCTCGGCGGCCCCGCCCCGGCCCGCCGGGTGCACGCGGTGGCGCTGCCCGAGCCGGAGGAGCGGGCGTTCGCCGCGCTGAAGAAGGGGTCCGGCAAGCAGGAGATGGCCACCACGATGGCCTTCGTGCGCCTGGCCAAGGATCTGATGCGGGACAAGGAGACCGGCAGGCGCTGGGTACCGATCGTCCCGGACGAGGCCCGCACCTTCGGCATGGAGTCGCTGTTCCCGTCGGCCGGTATCTACTCGCCGCTGGGCCAGACGTACGAGCCGGTCGACCGCGACCAGCTGATGTACTACAAGGAGGCCAAGGACGGCCAGATCCTCAACGAGGGGATCACCGAGGCCGGGGCCATGGCCGACTTCATCGCCGCCGCCACGTCGTACGCGACGCACGGCGAGACGATGATCCCCTTCTACATCTTCTACTCGATGTTCGGCTGGCAGCGGACCGGCGACCAGATGTGGCAGCTCGCCGACCAGCTCGGCAAGGGCTTCATCGTCGGCGCCACGGCCGGCCGGACGACGCTGACCGGCGAGGGCCTCCAGCACGCGGACGGCCATTCGCACCTGATCGCGTCCACGAACCCCGCGTCGCTCAACTACGACCCGGCGTTCGCGTACGAGATCGCGGTGATCGTCAAGGACGGTCTGCGCCGGATGTACGGCCCCGAGGCCGAGAACGTCTTCTACTACCTGACGGTCTACAACGAGCCGAAGCCGCAGCCCGCGATGCCGGAAGGCGTCGAGGAGGGCATCGTCAAGGGCCTCTACCGCTTCAAGGAGGGCACGCCCGCCACCGCGGACGCGCCGCGCCTGCAGTTGCTCGCCTCCGGCACGGCGATCCACTGGGTCCTGGAGGCCCAGGAGCTGCTGGCCGCGGACTGGGGTGTCACGGCCGACGTCTGGTCCGCCACGTCCTGGGGCGAGCTGCGCCGCGAGGCGCTGGAATGCGACGAGGCACTGCTCCACGGCGAGCAGCGGGTGCCGTACGTGACCCAGGCGCTGGAAGGCGCACCGGGCCCGGTCCTCGCGGTCAGCGACTGGATGCGACAGGTGCCGGACCAGATCAGCCAGTGGGTGGAGCAGGACTGGTCCTCGCTCGGCACGGACGGCTTCGGTCTGTCCGACACGCGTGACGCGGCCCGCCGCCACTTCGGGGTCGACGCGCAGTCGATCACGGTCGCGGCGCTGGCCCAGCTGGCGCGGCGCGGCGAGGTGACCGCGTCCGCGGTCAAGGAGGCCCGGGAGAAGTACGGGCTGTGAGGTCAGGGCAGCCGGGTACGCCCGGCTGCCGTGCCGCCCTCCGTGTCGGGGCGGGCTCGGTCTTCGAGCCCGCCCGGACACGGAGGGCGTTTTGCTACGGGACAGCCCTTGGGGGAGGCCGTCGGCCCGCCCGGCGATGGAGGGCACGGCAGACTTGCCCCCATGCGTGCTGCCCGGCTCATCAAGATGGTGCTGCTCCTCCAGTCCCGGTCCGCCATGACCGCCGCCGAGCTCGCCCGGGAGCTGGAGGTGTCCGAACGGACCGTCACCCGCGACGCCCAGGCGCTCTCCGAGGCAGGGGTTCCCGTGTACGCGGACCGGGGCCGGGCCGGCGGGTACCGGCTCGTCGGCGGGTACCGGACCGGGCTCACCGGGCTGGCCCGTAGCGAGGCCGAGGCGCTCTTCCTCTCCGGGCTGCCGTCCGCGCTGCGCGAGATGGGGCTCCAGGACGCCGCGACCGCGGCCCGACTCAAGGTGTCCGCCGCGCTGCTGCCCTCGCTGCGGGACGCCTCCGACACCGCCGCCCGGCGCTTCCATCTGGACGCACCCGGCTGGTATCAGGAGCCCGTCACGCCCGAGTTGCTGCCCGCCGTCGCGGAGGCCGTCTGGGACGACCGGATGGTCAGTGCCCGCTACCGGCGCGGCGGTGCGGGTGGTGAGGTCGAGCGGGAGCTGGCGCCGTACGGACTCGTTCTCAAGGCCGGGGTCTGGTATGTGTGCGCCCGCGCCGGGACGGATTTCCGGGTGTACCGGATCGACCGCTTCACCGCCGTGGCCGTGTCGGACGAACGGTTCGTACGCGACGACGACTTCGATCTGCCGGGCTTCTGGGACGAGCAGGCTGCGCGGTTCGCCCGCTCGATCCTGCGGACCGAGGTGACGGTACGGGTGTCGGAGGCGGGGGTGGGCCGACTGCTGCGCAGCATGGACCGTTCGGCGGTCCAGGACGCACTGGACGCGGCCGGGCCGCCCGGCACCGACGGGTGGCGCACCGTCACCCTGCCCGTGGAGTCCCTGGAGGTCGCGTACGACCAGCTGCTGTCCCTGGGACCGGAGTTGGAGGTCCTCAAACCGCCCGCGTTGCGGAACCGCTTCGCCGCTGCCGCCGAACGGCTGAGCGGCCTCTATCGCTGAAGGCTTCTTTTCGGTGTCTCCGCGTGCATCGCCTGCCACCAAGGCCGATGCTTGACCCGTGATGGACGAGACGGAGTTCTGGGAGATCATCGACAGCACCCGCGAGGCCGCCGAGGGCGACCCCGAGGACCAAGCCGACCTGCTCGTCGACCGGCTGGTGCAGCTCGACCCGGAGTCCGTGCTGGACTTCGCCCGGCACTTCGAGGCCCGCTACAACCGCGCGTACCACTGGGACCTGTGGGGCGCCGCCGCCGTGCTGCTCGGCGGCGCGAGCGACGACGCCTTCGACTTCTTCCGGTGCTGGCTGATCGGCCAGGGGCGGGAGGTCTTCGAGGGGGCGGTGCACGATCCGGACAGCCTCGCCGAACTGCTCGACGATTTCGACGAGGAGATCGACGGGGACGCCGAGGATCTCGGCTATGCGGCCGACGAGGCGTACGAACAGCTCACCGGCGTCGTCACGCCCGACCTCGGTCTTCCGCCGCAGGCCGCCGAGCCGCAGGGCGCCCCCGTCCGCTTCGAGGACGACGCGGCGCTGGCCGAACGCTTTCCCCTGCTCTGGGAGCGGTTCGGCTCCGGCTGAGCCGCCCCGCTCCCGCTGTGGGCACCCGGGTTCAGAAGTGGGTGCCGCCGTCGACGCGGATCTCCGTACCCGTGATGAACGCACCGTCCTCGGAGCCCAGCATCGCGACGACGCCCGCCACCGTGTCGGGGCTGGCGAAGCCCTCACCCAGCGCCGGGGACAGCTTCGCGAAGAGCGACATGTCCGCGTCGGCCGGCAGCCCCGGGCCGTTGCCGCTGGTCATGTCGGAGGAGATCGAACCGGGGGCGACGGCGACGACGCGCAGACCCTGCTTGCTGTACTCGCTCGCCAGCGCGTGGGTCATCGACTGGATGCCGCCCTTGCTCGCCGCGTACGCCGACATATAGGGGTGCGCGAAGCTCGCCGAGGTCGACGAGAAGTTCACGATGACCGGCTTGTCGCCCGCCAGCAGCGCTGGTATCGCCTCACGGATCATCAGGAACGTGCCAGTGAGGTTGACCGCGAGGATCGTGTTGAAGAACTCCAGCGACGTCCTGTGCGTGTGCTCCGAGCGCAGGATGCCCGCCGCGTTGACCAGTACGTCGAGGCCGCCGAGCGCGGCCACGGCGTCGGCGACACCGGCCCGGACCGCGGCCTCGTCCGAGATGTCGAGGACCGCGGTGGTGAGCCTCTCCGCGGCGCCGCCCGCCACAGCGGTGTCGTACGTGGCCTTCAGCCCGGCCTCGTTGACATCGGCGGCGACGACCAGGCCGCCCTCGGCGAGTACACGGTGGACGGTGGCCTGCCCGATTCCGGAGCCGGCGCCGGTGATGAGTACGCGGCGGCCTGTGTAGCGGTTCATGTGTTCACTCCTGGTTCCGAGTCCCCCGACGACTCTCTTGATTCGCATCCACCGTACGCCTAGGTGGCACGTTTTGCCAGAATGGCATTCTGCGCACTCCGCTCTCGTACGAAGGAGTCCCGGCCCGGGTAATCTGCGGGGAATGAACCACCAGCAGCCGTCCCTCACCGAGCGCCGCAAGGCCGCGACCCAGCTGGACATCGCGCGCGCGGCCGCCGCGCTCTTCGCCGAGCGCGGGCCGGACGGCACCACGGCGGAGGACATCGCCCACCGGGCGGGCGTCGCACTGCGCACCTTCTACCGCTACTTCCGCTCCAAGCAGGACGCGGTGGGGCCACTGCTCTCCGGCGGCGCCGAACGGTGGCGCGCCCTGCTCGGCGCGGCCGGTCCGGGGGTCCCGCTGGCCGAGGCGCTGGAGGGTGCGATCACGGACGCGCTCATCCCGCGCGACGAGCACGCCGCGGAGCAGCTCGGCTGGACGCGCGGCCTGCTGCGGGCCGCACAGGACGATCCGGCGCTGCGCGCCGTCTGGTACCGGGTCAATCAGGATTCGGAGGAGCGGCTGCTGCCGGTGCTGGCACGGCTGGCCGGTGAGGACGCGGACCCGCTGGAGGTCCGACTGGCCGCTGCGGCCGCCACGGACGCGGTACGGGTGGCACTGGAGGCCTGGGCGGTCACGGACGCGCCGACAGCCGGGGCCGGCTCCCCCGCCGCCCTCGCGGTGCGCTGCCTGCATGAACTCATGGGCGGCATGCGGCTGTTCAAGGGGTAACGGCCTGCCCCACGATAGGGAGTGGAGCAGCGAGCGGCGTCGTGCGGCTTCGATGGCAAGGCGGAGGAGGGAGTCGACGCGAAGGGGGCCCCTCCCATGCCCTTGAGGCCATGGGGGAGTCGGTGACTGACGACAACGCCGCAAGCGGAGTCGCAGGGCGTCGGAAGCCCACTCCCTGTCGTGGGGCAGGCCGTAAGCCGTCACAGGGCGAGCGAGCGGCCCATCATCACGTCGTCGATGTAGCGCCCACCCAGGAAGAACTCGCCAGGCAGCACCCCCTCGACGACGAACCCCTCCGACTTGTACAGCGCCCGGGCGGGCGCGTTGTGCCCGAGCACCCGCAGCGTCATCCGGTTCGCCCCCTCCCTGCGGGCCAGCGCGAACGCGGCCCGCAGCAGCCCTCTGGCGACACCGCTGCCGCGCGCCCATTCGGCCACGGCGAGGCCCTGTATCTGGCGCACATGCGCGTTGCAGGCGAGCGGGGTCGGCGCGACGACCCGGATGTAGCCGGCGATGCGCATGTCGCCCGCCGGGTCCTCCGCCTCGGCCACGAGCAGGTGCTCGGGCCGGTGCCGGTCGTCGAAGAACGGTTCGTACGGCGGCTGCGGACGCGGCTGTACGGCATGGAGGGTCGACCAGGTGGCCCGGTCGAGCTCGCCGAGAGCGGTGTCGTCGGAGAGAACGGCGGGGCGCACGAGGGGGGTGCGGAGTTCAGGCATGGGCGCCACTGTGCCACGGCCCGCCCGGTCACGTCATCGCATATCTGACGGGCGCTCGGCGGAGCCGAACGGGAAGCGGCGGCGGAAGTCGTCGGCCGCGTCCTCCAGGGTGCGGCATGTGCGCCACTGCCGGGATGTCGCCCTGCAACTGCTGTTCGAGTGATTCGGGCGTGACGAGTGATGAGGGCGCGGCACCCTGTACGCCGCTGCGGCAGGATGGTGCCATGGTGTACTCCCGAATCGCTGTCACCGGATCCACCGGACTCATCGGAGCCGCGCTGGTGCGCTCACTGCGGGCCGACGGACACGAGGTCGTGCGCCTCGTCCGGCATCCGGCGCGCGCCGGGGACGAGGTCGAGTGGGACCCGAAGCGGGGTTACGTCGACGGGGCGGGCCTGGTCGGCTGCGACGCTGTCGTCCATCTCGCCGGGGCCGGGGTCGGCGACCATCGCTGGACGGAGGAGTACAAGCGGGAGATCCGGGACAGCCGGGTGCTGGGCACGGCGGCGATCGCCGAGACGGTGGCCTCCCTCGGCGTACCGCCGAAGGTGCTGCTCTGCGGGTCGGCCATCGGCTACTACGGCGACACCGGGGACCGCGCGGTCGACGAGAGCGCGCCGCACGGCACGGGCTTCCTGCCGTCCGTCTGCGTGGACTGGGAGGCCGCCGCGGCTCCGGCGGAGGCGGCAGGCATCCGAACGGTGTACGCGCGCACGGGCCTGGTCGTCGCCCGGGAGGGCGGGGCCTGGGGACGGCTGTTCCCGCTGTTCCGGGCGGGGCTCGGCGGGCGGCTCGGCAGCGGGCACCAGTACTGGAGCTTCATCGCGCTGCACGACCACATCGCGGCCCTGCGGTACCTCCTCGACACGGAGTCGCTGTCCGGACCGGTGAACCTGACCGGCCCCGGCCCCGTGACCAACGCCGAGGTGACAGCGGCGATGGGGCGCGTGTTGCACCGTCCGACACTGCTCTCCGTCCCGGCGCCCGCACTCCGGATCGTCCTCGGGGACTTCGCGGAGGACGTGCTGGGCAGCCAACGGGTACTGCCCGCACGGCTGCTGGACTCGGGGTTCACCTTCGCCTTCCCCGGCATCGACGGCGCCATTCGCGCGGCGCTGCACTGACCGCGCACGGTCGAATCACACGGATGTGCGACCCCGTGCAACGGTGCCCCGGGCCGCGCGCGACTGCGCCCGCACGGGACCCCTCCTAGCCTCGTGGCGAACTCGGGCATTCCGGGGGCCTGTTGGGGGCAAGAGCCTCCCACCAATTGCGCCGACTCGGGGAGGGGCACGTGCTCAGCACGGCACACCACGCGGACGTCGTCATCATCGGTGCCGGAATCGCCGGCCTGTCAGCAGCCCATCAATTGACCAGTGCAGGGGTCAGCGTCAGCGTCCTGGAGGCCGGCCCACGCGTCGGCGGCCGGATGACCACCGAGGAGGTGGACGGGTTCCGGCTCGACCACATCGGCCCGCTCCTCAGCACCTCATATCCGGAACTGCGCGCCGCGCCCGGCCTCGAAGGGATCCTGCTGCGGAACTTCGCTCCGGGGGTCCTCGTCCACAGCGAGGGCCGCCAGTACCGGACCGGCGATGCGCGCCAGGTACGGAGCGCACGGGGCGCATTCAAAGCGGCGCGCGCCCTGGCGAGCGCCCCCCGCCCGCCGATGGGCGGGCCGATCGACCAGGCCAGGCTCGGCGCGGCCCTCGCCCGGCTCGCGACCACCCCGGCCACCCGCATCCTGGCCCGGCCGGAGCGGACCGCGCTCGCCGCCCTGTCCACCCGCGGTCTGCCCTCGCGTACGGTCAACGGCTTCCTGCGCCCGCTGCTCGCCGCGCTGCTCAGTGACCCCGGGCTCACCACATCGAGCCGGTGCGCCGATCTCGCCCTGCGCAGCTACGCGCGCGGTCGGCTGTGCGTGCCGTCCGGCGGCTCGGCCACGCTGCCCGAGCTGCTGGCGGCGGCCCTGCCGCCCGGCACCGTGCGGACCGGCGTCCATGTCACCGCCGCCGACACCACCTCCGTACGCACCAAGGAACACGGTGAACTGGGCTGCCGTGCCCTGCTGCTGGCCACCGGTGCGAGCGCCGCCGCCGAGCTGCTGCCCGGTCTCCGGGTGCCGCCCTTCCATCCGGTGACGGTCCTGCACCACACCGCCCCCGCTCCCCCGCCGACGGGCGCCTCACTGCTGCTGGACGCCGACCGCTCGGGCCCGGTGGCCCACACCTGCGTGATGAGCGAGGTCGACCCCTCGCGCGCCCCGCACGGCCGGACCCTGATCACGTCGACGGTGCTCGGCACGCCGCCGCCCGATCTCGACCGCTCGGTCCGCACCCATCTCGCCGCGTTGTACGGCATCCCAACGGACGACTGGGAACTGCTGGCCGCCCACCACGACCCGGAGGCGGTCCCCGCCATGCCACCCCCGCACGATCTGCGCCGCCCGGTCAGGCTGCTCGCCGGGCTGTACGTGTGCGGCGACCACCGGGACACGAGCACGGTGCAGGGCGCCCTGTTCTCGGGCCGCCGCGCAGCGCACGCCATCCTCGGCGATCTGGGCGTCCGGCCCGGCCACCTGGAGGCGGAGCTGCGCGAAGCGGCCTGAGTCCGCCCGAACACATCCTGCCCCGGTCCAGCCGATCCCAACCCCGAACACCGTTTACAGATCGGATCTCTCGCCCCACCTCCCGTTTTCGGGAGTGGTCCACACCACTCCCGCAAACACCCTTGTCGTGCGTCACATCTACCGCTACGGTCCTGGCGAAACCGGACTTCAGGAGACCGTAGTGCGCCGAGCCATGCCCGTTCTACCGCTCCCTACAGCTCTAGTCATCGGATCTATCACTCCCGTCGCGGTGGCGAACGAGCTCCCGGACAAACCCGCATCGAGCACCAGCGACACAACGGCCGCCCCAGGGCCGCCCGTTGTTCCCAGGCCGACCCAGTGGACCGAAGCGGGCGGCCACAACAGCTGTCGGCGGGTACCCGCATCCTGGTGGACCCCCGGTCCCGCTCCATGACCGCACCCCCCTCCGGGCAGGCCGAACTCCCGGGCCCCGCACGGCAGTCCGCGCAAGACCTGGCCAAGCAGCTGCGTACGGAGGTGGCCCAGGTCAGTGGGGTCGCTCCGGCCGTCAGCAGCGAGGTCCGGCACGCGCGGGCCGATGACATCGCGCTGACGCTCACCGAGTGACCTGAGTCACTGAGCCGGGCCGCACCACCCTCTATGCGAACGGCGAGCGCGTCGGCACGGTCGGCGCGTCCATTCCGCTCCCGCTGCGCTCGATCGGCACCGAGAAGGCCGGGCTGCGCGGAGATCTCGACGAAGTGTCCACCTGGGACGAGGCGTTGAGCCCCGAACAGGTCCGGGCCGACTACGCGCACGACGACCGCTGACCCGAAGGGAACCCGCAGTGACCCGCACCCATGCCCATGCCCGTACCCGTACCAGACTCGTCGGAGCGACGGCACTGGCAGCCCTCGCCGGCCTCCTGACCACCCCGGCCTCCGCCGCGCCCGAACCCCCGTCGAAGGACTACGAGCCGACGGTGGAGTCCCTCAACAGCCACCCCACGCCGACGTGGTTCAACGACGACAAGTTCGGCATCTTCATCCACTGGGGCGCCTATTCGGTGCCCGCCTGGGGCCCGCGCGGCAGCTACGCCGAGTGGTACTGGGCCTACATGAACAGCAAGGGCAGCGCCACCAACACCCACCAGAAGGACACCTACGGCACGACCGCGAACTACGACGACTTCATCAGCCAGTGGAAGGCCGAGAAGTACGACCCGGACGCCTGGGTGAAGCTGTTCAAGGACGCCGGTGCCAAATACTTCGTGCTGACCTCCAAGCACCATGAAGGCGTCGCACTGTTCGACAGCAAGGTCAGCGGCCGCGACACCGTGGACCTCGGACCGAAGCGCGACCTGGCGGGCGACCTGTTCAAGGCGGCGCGCAAGGACACCGAGGGCGGCCAGCTGAAGGCGGGCTTCTACTACTCGCTGTACGAGTGGTACAACCCGTCGTACACCGGCAGCCCGGTCCGCAACCCGTACACCGGCGCCGAAGTCCCGTACACCGGCGCCCCGTCGGTCAAGGACTACGTCGGCGACTACATGGTCCCGCAAATGAACGAGCTGATGGATCAGTACGATCCCGACATCATCTGGTGCGACGGGCAGTGGGACAAACCCGCGTCCTACTGGAAGACCGCGCCCGTCATCGCCGACTACTACAACCGTGCGAAGAACCGGGCGCACCCGAAGGAAGTCGCGGTCGCCAACCGCTGCAAGATCGAGACCGGTGCGCTGGACAGCAAGGAACTCGACTTCCAGACACCCGAGTACACGGTCAAGCCGGACATCGACCCGAACAAGTGGGAGGCGAGCCGGGGCATCGCGCACTCCTACGGCTACAACCAGAACGAGCCCGAGGAGGACCACCTCACCTCCGACCAGCTGATCGACTCGCTCACCGACATCGTCAGCAAGAACGGCAATCTGCTGCTCGACATCGGCCCGCGCGCCGACGGCACCATCCCCGAGATCCAGCAGCAGCGGCTGCTCGACATCGGCGCCTGGCTGAAGATCAACGGCGAGGCGATCTACGGGACCACCTACTGGCACCATGCCGAGGAGCCGACCGGAGACGACAAGGTCCGCTACACGGTGAAGGACGGCACGCTGTACGCGACTGCGCTGGAGTGGCCCGGCACCGAACTCACCCTCGGCGCCGACACGCCCGTCACCGCCGACTCCCGTATCACGCTGCTCGGTTCGGACGGCGGCGCACTGCCCTGGCACAAGGACTCCGCAGGCCGCGTGATCGTCGAGACACCGAAGGGCGGGGCGTCGGCCACCAGGAGCACGAGCGCGTACGTCTTCAAGGTCACCACTCCGGGCGTGAACACCCTCGTCCGCACGAGGACCGAACTGCCGCATGAGCTCAACCCCGGACGCGCCGCCGACGGCACCCTGACCCTCACCAACACCGCCCGCACGCGCGCACCCGGGACCGGGATCGGGCTGTCCGGACCCGAGGGCTGGACCGTCACCCCGGCGGCCACCCGCGTGCACCCGCTGGCGCCCGGCGCCGATGCGAAGGTCCCGTTCACCGTGACGCCGCCCGCGTCCGCGGCCCCCGGTACGTACACACTGAACATCACCCTGCGCCACGGCCCTCTCACCACCACCACGACGGTCAAGGTCAGGGTGGCCCTGGAGAACCTCGCCCGGAACAAGCCGGCCACCCAGAAGAGCACCGCGTGGGACGCCCCTGCCTCCCGCGCCGTCGACGGGAACACCGACGGCTCCTTCGGGTCGGGCTCGGTGACCCACACCGCGGAGCCCTCGTCGCAGGCGTGGTGGCAGGTCGACCTGGGCACGTCGAAGTCACTGTCCGCAGTCGACATCTGGAACCGCACCGACTGCTGCTCCGACCGGCTGAAGGACTTCTGGGTCATGACCTCGGACACCCCGATCACGGCCGACGGACTCGATGAGGCACGGACCGCACCCGGTGTGACGGCGGTTCATGTCACCGGTCAGGCCGGACGGCCGTCCGCCGTGCAGCTCCCGGCGGGCACCTCCGGCGGGTACGTCCGCGTGCAACTGACCTCCGGCACCAACCCGCTGTCGCTGGCGGAGGTCGAGGTGCGCGGGCACTGAAAGAGCCCTGCCGAAACGGGTGGTGGCCCGGACCGATCGCTCCCGGTCCGGGCCACCACCCGTTCCGTCGCGCGCAGGAGTCACGCGGAAGAGTCATCCGTGATCCCGCGGGAGGGATCACCCGAGGGCCGCGACCCGGTCCCGGTATCCGCGTACCGCAGCCGCGTCCCGGTACGGCTCAAGGCGACGCTCGAAGTCCCGTACGTACTCCGTCGCCCGGACCGACCGCATCTCCGCCGCCTGCTGCGCCGCCTCGGCGCCGAGCAGACACGCCTGGTCGAGCTCGCCGAGCCCGAGCCGGGCGGACGCCAGCACCACCCGGCAGAACAACCTGCTCCGGGCGTACCCCGGGGCGCGCAGCTGCAGTGAACGCTCCGCGTGCTGGGCGGCTGCCCGGTACTGCTGCAGGTCGCGGTGGCAGTGCCCCAACTCGTCGGCGAGCTGCGCCTCGTCGAAGGAGCGCGCCCAGTACGGTACGTCGTCCCCTGGCCGGGCGGTCTCCAGCGCGCGTTCCGCCCGCGCCAGCGAGGCCGCGCAGGTCCTGGCCTCGCCGAGCACGCCGTGCCCGCGCGCCTCGACGGCGTGCAGCAGGGCCATCACGACGGGCGGCGCCGACGAGCCGATGCCCTGCTGGGCGACGCGCGCCAGCTGGACGGCTTCCCTGCCGTGCCCGAGATAGACCGCCTGCCGGCTCATGGTGATCAGCACATAACTGCCGTACGCCCGGTCCCCTGCCGCCTGCGCGAGCCGGAGCGCCTGGACGAAGTAGCGCTGGGCGAGACCGTGCGCCGCGATGTCGTACGAGGTCCAGCCCGCCAGCCGGGTCAGATCGGCGGCGGCCGAGAAGAGCCGCCGCCCGGTGGTCTCCCCGTACGTCCCGCGGAGCATCGGCTCGGCCTCGTGCTCCAGGTAACGGACGAGGGCCTGGCGGGCGTGGCCGCCGCCGTAGGCGTTGTCGAGGGCGCGGAAGAGCTCGCCGACGGAACGCAGGGCGGCGACATCGCCGCTGCTGACCTTCTGGCCGGATCCGCGGTCGGTCTGCCGCTGCCGGGGGACGCCGGGGGCGCCGGTTGCCGGCGGCACAAGGTGCACCACAGGCCCGGCAGAGGCGGAGGGCGACGCGGCGGCCCCGGAGAGCCGGGCGGGCGCGGGCCCCCGGGCGCCGTATCGGCCCCCGGGCCCGCTCGCCCCGTGCAGTCCATGCGCTCCGGCGTGCGAACCACGTGACCCGTTGGCCCCCACCGGCCCGCGCTGCGCACCGAGCACCGGCGCCGCCCCGGTCCCGCTGCCCCCGCCGCCGGGGGCAGCCGTCTCGCTTCCCCGCCCCACCCACTCGTCGGCCCGTCCGATCAGCCAGTCGCGGCTGGGCACCACGAGCCCGGCCGGGGTGAAGGCGATCTTGCGCAGCTCCGCTTGGCTGCCCGAGTCCTTCCGCCACAGGCCGCTGACGATGTCCACCGCCTCGGCCGGAGTGGCGGCGAACTCCAGGCCGGCGTAGACGGGCGCACACGCGTCGAGGCCCAGGTCCTGCGCGGAGAGCCGGCGCCCGAGCCGCCGGGTGAAGACCTCGGCGATCAGTGCGGGGGTGGTGCCGCGGGGCTGCTGGCCGCGCAGCCAGCGAGTCACGGAGGTCTTGTCGTAGCGCAGATCCAGGCCGTGTTCGAGGCCGAGCTGGTCCACCCGGCGGGCGAGACCGGCGTTCGAGAATCCGGCTTCGGTGATGAGCGAGGCGAGCTGGCGGTTGGGGGTGCGCTGCGGAGGTCGTTCCGACATCAGCTGTACGGTCTCCTGCTTTGGGGGCCGGGCGGGCAGCCCTTATGGAACGGCGCGAATTTAGCGGGCCCCACGGCGGCCGCACTCTCCTTCGCTTCACATTCATCCGATCGTGTGAGGATTGGGGGGGCACTGACGGGAACAACCTGTCGGGCCACCACTCCCGGGGCGGTCGTACAGTGGCCCGGGGCGCGAATCAGTGCATGGTGACGTGGTTCCGGGGCACCCCCCTGCTCCCGGTACCGCAAGTAGGGAGGCATCTCCGTGAGTGAGCTTCGGTTCGTCCGGCTGGGATTCGGTGAGGAAGCCGTCGACTACCAGGAGGCCTGGCAGAAGCAGCGCGAGGTGCACGCGGCCCGGTTCGAGGACACGGTCCCCGACACCTGTCTGCTGCTGGAACACCCGCCGGTCTACACGGCGGGACGGCGTACGACCGAGAGTGAGCGCCCCCTGGACGGCACTCCGGTCGTCGATGTGGACCGCGGCGGAAAGATCACCTGGCACGGCCCCGGGCAGCTCGTCGGCTACCCGATCCAGAAGCTGCCGCGCCCGGTGGATGTCGTGGCGCATGTCCGCAGGCTGGAGGACGCGCTGATCCGTACGGCTGCCGAGTTCGGTCTGGAGACCAGCCGGGTCGAGGGCCGCAGCGGAGTCTGGGTGCTCGGTGACCCGGTCGAGGAGCGTCCGTCGCTCGGCGGTCTCTCCCTCGACTTCGACCCGCGGCTGCACGACGAGGAGTTCGACCCGCGGCTGAACGGCCCCGAGTACGCCCCGTCCAACGCCGGCCAGCGCCGCGAGGACCGCAAGCTGGCGGCGATCGGCATCCGGGTCGCCAAGGGTGTGACCATGCACGGCTTCGCGCTGAACGTGAACCCGGACAACACCTCGTTCGACCGGATCGTGCCGTGCGGCATCCGCGATGCGGGCGTCACCTCGCTCGCGTACGAGCTGGGCCGCGACGTCACCGTCGCGGAGGTGCTCCCGGTGGTCGAGAAGCACCTGAAGGACGTCCTGGAGGACGCGGAGCTCGCCCCGCGGGAGATCGACCGGGCCTCGGCCTGACCCGGAGCCCCGGGAATGGCCCGGCCCTCCTCCTGGTTGCCCAGGGGCAAGGGCCACACCCCAACCGTACAAATAGCGGGCGTACCCTGGTGTTCGCCGAAGAATCGAAGTCGTAGGGAGCCGGACGTGTCCGCTGTCGCACCCGACGGGCGCAAGATGTTGCGCCTGGAGGTCCGGAACAGCCAGACCCCCATCGAGCGCAAGCCCGAGTGGATCAAAACCCGGGCGAAGATGGGCCCCGAGTACAACCAGCTGCAGAAGCTCGTGAAGAGCGAGGGTCTGCACACGGTGTGCCAGGAGGCCGGCTGTCCGAACATCTTCGAGTGCTGGGAGGACCGTGAGGCCACGTTCCTCATCGGTGGTGACCAGTGCACCCGGCGCTGTGACTTCTGTCAGATCGACACGGGCAAGCCGCAGGCGCTGGACCGGGACGAGCCCCGCCGCGTCGGCGAGTCGGTCGTCACGATGGACCTGAACTACGCCACGATCACCGGCGTCGCCCGCGACGACCTGGAGGACGGCGGAGCCTGGCTGTACGCGGAGACCGTGCGCCAGATCCACGCGCTGACGGCGGAGCGCGAGGCCGGTGCCACCAAGGTCGAGCTGCTGATCCCCGACTTCAACGCGGAGCCCGAGCAGCTGGCCGAGGTCTTCTCCTCGCGCCCCGAGGTACTCGCGCACAACGTCGAGACGGTGCCGCGGATCTTCAAGCGCATCCGTCCCGGTTTCCGTTACGAGCGTTCCCTGGAGGTCATCACGCGGGCCCGCGAGGCCGGGCTGGTGACCAAGTCGAACCTCATCCTCGGTATGGGCGAGACCCGCGAGGAAGTGAGCGAGGCGCTCCAGGACCTGTACGACGCCGGGTGCGAGCTCATCACGATCACGCAGTACCTGCGGCCCTCCGTGCGCCACCACCCGGTCGAGCGCTGGGTGAAGCCGCACGAGTTCGTGGAGCTGAAGGAGGAGGCCGACGAGATCGGCTACTCCGGTGTGATGTCCGGGCCGCTGGTCCGTTCCTCGTACCGGGCCGGCCGGCTCTTCCAGCAGGCGATCGAGCGGCGCGGCGCGGTCACGACCGCACCCACTGCCTGACGAGGACTGTGTGAATCTGAGCACAAGAAGCTACTGAACGGTACGGGCTAAATCGGCGCGGCCCATACGCTCCCCGCAGGTCGGGGACGCGTATGGGCCGCGTCGGCGTGCGCCGCGCTCATATCAAGGTTTCATTGGTGTTTGACCGAAAGGTCATGCGCTGGTAACACCGAGCAGTGACTCTGGATGCACGCAGCGCAGTGGTTCTCACGGCTGCCGCCGCCACTGCTCACCGTCTCCAGCCCGCGCAAGCAACTCCTGTAACCCACTCACTCCGCGCATCCGTTCCGAGGGGACTTCCACGATGCAGGCCGTGCCGGTACGCGCCACCGCCATTCCGTCCGTCACCGATGCTCTCCGCGCCGTCGAGTCGCTGCTGCTGAGCCGCGGCCAGCGCACCGCCCGCCGCAACGCCTGGACAGCCGTCCTCGAGGACCGCCGCCGGGCCAAGGACCGGGTCGAGACCGAGTACGTACTGGAGGCCGTGGCCGACCACCGTTCCTAGGCCACGTAAACTTCAGTACATGGCGAGGAAGGCAAACACTGACGGCGCGGACAGCGTCGAGAACGCGGGGCGACTCAAGCAGATCGCCCTGACCTACAAGATGACCCGGCGGACCGACCCCAAGATCGGTCTTGTCGTCGCGGGTGTGGGAATCGTCACCTTCGGTGTCCTCCTCGCCGTCGGCTTCTTGATCGACCACCCGATCTACCTGGGCATCCTGGGCTTCGTGCTGGCCCTCCTCGCGATGGCGATCGTCTTCGGGCGGCGTGCCGAGCGGGCGGCCTTCGGGCAGATGGAGGGACAGCCGGGCGCTGCGGCGGCGGTGCTGGACCGCGTGGGCCGCGGCTGGACCACGACGCCGGCGGTCGCGATGAACCGCAGCCAGGACGTCGTCCACCGGGCCGTCGGCAAGGCGGGCATCGTGCTGGTGGGCGAGGGCAACCCGAACCGGGTCAAGGTCCTGCTGGCGGCCGAGAAGAAGAAGATGGCCCGCATCCTCGTGGACGTACCCGTGCACGACATCATCGTCGGCAACGACGAGGGCCAGGTGCCGCTGAAGAAGGTCCGCACCAAGATGCTGAAGATGCCGCGGGTCCTGACCGGCCCGCAGGTGACGGCGGCCAACGACCGGCTGCGGGCGATGGGCGACCTGATGAGCAACATGCCGCTGCCGAAGGGCCCGATGCCGAAGGGTATGCGGATGCCGCGCGGCGGCAAGATGCGCTGACGCCGCACACTCGACGCACAAGAGGGCGGGCTGCGAACCTCAGTGGTTCGCAGCCCGCCCTCTTCACGTCTCTGCTCGTCGGACCGCTCTCAGATCCGCACCTGCACGGCGCGCGCGAGCCGGTCGTGCAGCCCGCGGCCGTCGCGGTCCCAGACCAGAGCCGGAATCGCCAGGCACAGCAGCACGCTCCGGATGATCACTCGCCCGAAACCGAGCCGGCCGCCGCCCTCGCCGACGACACGAATGCCCAGGATGCGCTTGCCCGGCGTACAGCCGACGGTCCCGACGGTGAGCACACTCAGCACGACAAAGATCCCGAGGGCCCAGTTCCCAGCCGCCTGCTGGTCACCGCGAGCGAACAGCCCGTAGGCGATCAGCAGGCAGAGCGCCCAGTCGACGAAAAGGGCGCCGAAGCGCCGGCCGAGCGGCGCGATCGCCCCCGGCCCTCCTTCGGGCAGACCGAGCCGCTTGCCCCGGTAGCCGAAATCGGCGCCCATGTCCTCGGCGGCCGCACGCGGCCCGGAGAGCCACGATCCGATTGCTTGCCTGTTGTCCACCCGTCCACGGTACTGCGCCCGCCTTCCCGCCTTACCGGGTGGGGCCCTCCGGACGCACGGACGCGGCCCCCGCCGCCGCCCGGGCACACCTCCGAGGTACCGCCGACACCCGCCTCGGTTAACTTCTGCGAAACAAATGGGTCATGCTTGAGAAATCCGGTCTGCCTATGGTCGGGTCCAGCGTGTGCCACCGCACTGGCCGCACAACGAGCTACAACCCCGTCCCTCCCGGGCCGGGAGTAGGAGGAGTTGGATGTTCCAGAACGCCGACGACGCGAAGAAGTTCATCGCCGACGAAGATGTCAAGTTCATCGATGTCCGGTTCTGTGACCTGCCCGGTGTGATGCAGCACTTCACCATCCCGGCAGCGGCATTCGACCCGACCGAGGAACTGGCCTTCGACGGCTCGTCGATCCGCGGCTTCCAGGCCATCCATGAGTCCGACATGGCGCTCCGCGCGGACCTGTCGACCGCCCGTGTCGACCCGTTCCGCCGCGACAAGACCGTCAACATCAACTTCTTCATCCACGACCCGATCACCGGCGAGCAGTACAGCCGTGACCCGCGCAACGTGGCCAAGAAGGCTGAGGCATACCTCACCTCCACCGGCATCGCCGACACCGCGTATTTCGGCCCCGAGGCCGAGTTCTACGTCTTCGACAACGTCCGCTTCCAGACGTCGGCGAACGAGAGCTTCTACCACATCGACTCCGAGGCCGGCGCCTGGAACACCGGCTCGGAAGAGAACAACCGGGGTTACAAGGTCCGCTACAAGGGCGGCTACTTCCCGGTCCCGCCGGTCGACCACTTCGCCGACCTGCGCGCCGAGATCTCCCTTGAGCTGGACAAGAACGGCCTCCAGGTCGAGCGCCAGCACCACGAGGTCGGCACCGCCGGCCAGGCCGAGATCAACTACAAGTTCAACACGCTGCTCGCCGCGGCCGACGACCTGATGCTCTTCAAGTACATCGTGAAGAACGTCGCCTGGCGCAACGGCAAGACCGCGACCTTCATGCCGAAGCCGATCTTCGGCGACAACGGTTCGGGCATGCACGTCCACCAGTCCCTGTGGGCCGGCGGCAACCCGCTGTTCTACGACGAGCAGGGCTATGCGGGTCTCTCGGACATCGCCCGCTACTACATCGGCGGCATCCTCAAGCACGCACCGTCGCTGCTGGCCTTCACGAACCCGACTGTGAACTCGTACCACCGCCTGGTCCCCGGCTTCGAGGCCCCGGTCAACATGGTCTACTCGCAGCGCAACCGCTCCGCCGCGATGCGTATCCCGATCACGGGCTCGAACCCGAAGGCCAAGCGCGTCGAGTTCCGCGCCCCGGACCCGTCGTCCAACCCGTACCTGGCCTTCTCGGCGCTGCTGATGGCCGGCCTCGACGGTGTGAAGAACAAGATCGAGCCGGCCGAGCCGATCGACAAGGACCTGTACGAGCTGGCTCCCGAGGAGCACGCCAACGTCCAGCAGGTCCCGACCTCGCTCCCCGCCGTCCTGGACGCCCTGGAGGCGGACCACGAGTACCTCCTCGCGGGCGGCGTCTTCACGTCCGACCTGATCGAGACGTGGATCGACTACAAGCGCACCAACGAGATCGCCCCGATCCAGCTGCGCCCGCACCCGCACGAGTTCGAACTCTACTTCGACATCTAAAGAGCGAGGTCGACCGATCCCCCTCTCTGTCCACTCGTGGACAGAGAGGGCCGCTCACTGATCTCCCAAAACAGCTACTGGCTAGGGCCGCTACCCCACACCACCGGGGTAGCGGCCCTAGCTAGTCGGCATTGACGCAGAAATTCCGGGAGAGTCGCCCGCTGCCCCGAGAACAAAGCTGAGTGGGGCCGAACGCGCAGCCCGCATGTCCCACGGGCTACGCGTCCCCGGCGGCATGGTGACCGCCGCACAGGCCGGCTAGGTGGCGAGTAGCTGGGCTACATCGCCTGCGGCTGGGCCTGCGCCTGCGTCTGCGCCTGCGTCTGGGCCTGCGCCTGCGTCTGGGCCTGCGTCTGGGCCTGCGCCTGCGCCTGCGCCTGCGTCTGGGCCTGCGTCTGGGCCTGCGCCTGCGTCTGGGCCTGCGTCTGCGCCTGCGCCTGCGTCTGCGCCTGCGCCTGCGCCTGCGTCTGCGCCTGGGCCGGCGTCTGGGCCGGCGTCTGCTGGTTGAGGTTCTGGTTCTGGTTCAGGTTCTGGTTCAGGTTCTGGTTCAGGTTCTCGTTGACGTTCCGGTTGAGGTTCTCGTTGGCGTTCCGGTTGAGGTTCTCGTTGACGTTCCGGTTGAGGTTCTCGTTGACGTTTCGGTTCAGGTTCTCGTTGACGTTCCGGTTCAGGTTCTGGTTGATGTTTCGGTTGACGTTCTCGTTGACGTTTCGGTTCAGGTTCTGGTTGACGTTTCGGTTGACGTTCTGGTTGACGTTACGGTTGAGGTTGGCGTTTCGGTTCAGGTTCTGCGACACGTTCCCAGTCCTGCACGCCACCAACCCGGCGTTGAAGCTGAACGGATCGATAACCTGCGAGGGTGCTTTCGAGGGCGCCGCTGCCGTCGGATCGGCTGCGGGTGAGGCGCCGAACGCGTTCCCGGCGAAACCCGCAGGCAACGCCAGAGAGGCGATCAGCACCGGGCTGAGCCGGAAAAGGTATCGCTTGCCACGCATGATTTTCTCCTTCGATCGCCGGAACGAAAGATGGGTGTCCGTTCCAGAACGGTGCTGCTTCCTCAGCACCTCGCACGGCCGAAGGCCGCTTCCTGCATCAGGATCACATCTGGCCGAGCGCACATCCAGAAACCGACTATCCTAGGAGTAGAGGTCCCAGGTACTAGCCATCCGAAACGTCGCCCAGCAAAGGGAACGATGGATGAATTACGACCAACGGCGAGCTCAGCTCGCGGACTTCCTCAGAACACGACGGCTGGCCATTCAGCCGGAAGAGGTGGGTCTTCCACCCCGGACGTCAAGGCGAACCCCTGGCCTGCGCCGGGAAGACGTGGCCGACCTCGCGGGCATCAGCACCTGCTGGTACTCACGCCTTGAACAGGCCCGGAACATCCGGGTGTCCGACCACGTCCTCGACTCGCTGGCCGATGCCCTTCGCCTCAGTACCGAAGAGCACGACTACCTCTTGGCCCTGGCGCGCGAGGACGCCCGTTCCAGCGCAAGCATTGCCCCGGACGGAGTGCCTCCGGCTCTCCAGCGCATCCTGGACAGCCAGCATCCACATCCGGCAATCGCCCTCGGCCCCCGTTTCAACATTCTGGCCTGGAACCAGGCCAGAACCGATGTCTACGGCGATCTGACCAAAATCCCCTCTGAGCACCGCCACATGCTCTGGCTCTTCTTCGGCGGATATCTGCGCGAGCTCATTCAGAACTGGGAGCAGAGCGCCCGCTCCGTGCTGGCTGAATTCCGCGCAGCCACCGGACTTTACGTCCATGAACCGTGGTTCACCAAACTGGTCCGAGAGCTGAGCCAGAACAGCAAGGAATTCCGCGGATGGTGGCAGCAGCACGAAATCGAAAGTCACCACGTCACCACCCGGGAAGTGTGGCATCCCGCTGTCGGCCGCATGGTGCTGGAGGAAAGCGCTCTCGTTGTCGACGACCGCTCAGGTCGACGGATCATTCTCGAGATCCCGCAACCCGGCACCGGAACCGAGAACAAGCTGACGGCGCTTTCCCGGCGACCCCACCAAGTACAGGTTCCGCCGCGGCACGTGCATCGAAAGCCGACTTCAGGAAAGCAACGGCACAACCACTTCTGAAACTGATTGGACCAGCGGTGGCCGCTGCACCGGGTGGTGAGCCGTTCTTCGGACCGGATGGTGGCAGTGGTGGTGCGATCAGTGCCGCAGAGCCGTCCCCACGTCGACCTTGACGACACCCGACAGCTTGCGATTGCTGCGGGCGATGGCCTCCTTGGAGGCCCTCGGCCCGACGTCGTCGACCGTCACCACCACCGTGTCGAGCAGGTTGCCGCTCGCGTCACGGAAGGTGACCTGCACGGCGTAGGACTTCGGCGAGTCGGCGCCATTCGTCACGGTGATCTTCGAGGTGGCGCGTCCGTCGTGGTCGGTGCTCACCGCGCCCAGCTTGACGTCGCCCTTGGCGTTCACGCCGTTCTTGAAGCCTCTCAGTTTCTCGCCCGCGGCAGCAGTCGCCGAGGCCACTACGTCGGAACCCCTGGATGCCACCGACGCTGCGGCGGAGGCCGCCCCGGACGCCGTGGTGGAGGTGCCGCCGCCGTGCGAACAGGCACCGGCGGTCGACATCACGGCCGTCGTCAGCAGCACGGCCCACAGGCCTCGCGCGGCTTTCCTCGTCATCGTGCCTCCCAGCACTCGCCCGTCGCCCCAGTCAAAGGGTCGGCAGGCCGCACCGCATGCCCGGTACGCCGGACGGGTGAGGGGCCGGGGTGTGTGCGATGTACCTGTGCCCCCGGTCTCCGGGGGCACAGGTATCCGGTCCGTCAGCGGCCGTAGCGGATCAGGGCGCGGACCATGCGGCAGGTGGTGTCGGACGGCGGGTGGATGCCGATGCGCTCGGCGGTCGTGCGTATCGTGTCGTTGTCAGCGCTCGACGGGTAGTAGACGCCCGTGTCGAGCAGGGCGATCGCCAGGCGCATGGCCTTCAGGCGGCGGTTGTGGGAGACGTACCACTCGCGGGGCCGGCCCGCGGGGAGCGGCTTCTTCTGCAGGGGCTTGTGGAGCGGCTTGGTCGTGACTGCGGCAACGGCCATGGGCATCCTCCTGGCACGGTCGTGAAACCCTCACGAACTACCTCCATTTTACGGCCCACCACTGACAATCACCCCTGGCCAGCGGGGCTTTCACGGTGTCCGTCGCGTACCGTTGACCCCATGGAGATCTGGATCAATCCCGCATGTTCCAAGTGCCGCAGCGCAGTGCAGTTGCTCGACGCCGAGGGCGCCGAATACACCGTTCGCCGCTATCTGGAGGATGTGCCGTCGCCGGACGAGATCCGGGCCGTGCTCGACCGGCTGGGGCTGGAGCCGTGGGACATCACGCGAACGCAGGAAGCGGACGCGAAGGAGCTCGGGCTCAAGGAGTGGCCGCGCGAGGCCGGTTCGCGGGAGCGGTGGATCACGGCGCTCGCCGAACATCCGAAGCTGATCCAGCGGCCGATCATCACGGCGGAGGACGGGACGGCTGTCGTGGCGCGTACGGAGGAAGCCGTGCGGGACGCCTTGGGGCGTTGAGCGCGGCCGGAATCACTCGGTCAGCAGGAAGTCCTCGATTCTGCGGTTGAGTTCGGCGGTGTCCGGGGCGTGCAGCGGCAGCGTGTGGTGCGTGGCGCCGGGGATCGTCGCCGTCCGTGCGCGCGGGAGCAGCCGGGTCGCGGTGGCGGCGACCCGTGCGGAGTTGTGGGCCCGGCTGTTCTCGGCCGTAAGGATCAGGGTCGGTACGTTCAGCGTCCTCAGGGCCTCGGGCGTGGGGCGATGGCCCGTGACCGGCCTGACGGTCGGGAAGCCTGCGGCCTCGTCGCGCAGGTGCAGCCATGCCGGGTCGAGCGTGGCGCCGGCCGTCTCCCAGTTCATGAAGGTGCGCGTGCGTTTCGCGTTGGGGCAAAGCAGCATCGGCAGTGCGTGCAGCAGATAGCCGGGGCGGAAACCGGCGAAGCACTGGGTCGGGTCCACGAGGATCAGCCTCCGGACGCGGTCGGGTGCGTGCAGGGTGTAGTGGAGCGCGATCCAGGCGCCGTAGGAATGGCCGCAGAGTGCTGTCGATGCGGTGTTCAGGGCGTCCAGCACGGCGTCCAGCCAGGCCGTCAGGTCCGGCACCGTACGGACCGGGCGCTCCCCCGCCACACTTCGGCCCGGATCGCCGATGAGGTCGACGGCGTGGACGCGGTGGGTGCGGCCCAGGTGGGCGGCCTGGGCGAACCAGACGGTGGAGGTTTCGCTGCCCCCCGCCAGGAGCACCAGGGGCGGGGCGCCCTCGGGGCCGTAACTGTTGATACGGGTGGTGCCGAACGGGGTGGGGACGTCGGAGTGAGTCGTTCCGACGGGCCACTTGGCCGCCAGGACCTCGTCGTACGCCGAGAGGAACGACTCGGAGACGGCCGTTGCGGATGATCCGGATGACGTGGTTGCCACGGAGTGGCCTCCCGAAGGTGGGTACCCTTGGACATTATCTCGCTCAGCGAGATAATAGAGGAAGGAGATCTGATGGGCGAGCAGAGTTCCGAGATGGAGATCGTTCATCTGCTGCGCAAGGTGACTGTCGAATTCGGGCTGCGGCAGGCCGAGTTCGCGAGCCGCAACGGCATGCACCCCACCGACGTACGCGCCCTGATCTGCCTGCTCGACACCGAACGCGCGGGCGCCGACGCGACGGCTGGGTGGCTCGGTGCGCAGCTCGGGCTCAACTCCGCGGGCACCACCGCCGTCGTCGACCGGCTGGAACGGCTCGGCCACCTCACCCGCACCCGCGACCCGCGCGACCGGCGACGGGTGCTGCTGGCGGTGGACCCGCGGGCGGTGGAGCTGGGGTGGGCCTTCTTCGGGCCGCTGATCGAAAACACGGTGACAGTGCTGCGCGACTTCGACGAGAGTGAGACGGCTGCCGTGCGGGGCTTCCTGTCCGCCGCGCTCCAGGCGGTCACCGCCATTCCCTGACCGGCAGGGCGATCGGGGGGACCCTTTCGTGATCCGGCTCCATGGCGGCTTCGTCACCGGCATCGCCCGCAACCCCGCCAGATCCGCCGCGCCCGCGTCGAGCGCGTGGGCTGACCGGCACGGCCGGTGCCCGCACAGTGCCCGACGGGCTCTCCCCACCGTTCAGGACCGTGCGGGCACCGGCCCCGCCTTGGCCTCCGCCTCGGCCAGCAGCTCGGTCAGCCGCAGCCCGAACCGTACGTCGCAGGCGTGCGGAGCCCCCGTACGTACCGCTTCGAGCAGCGCATCGACCGCCGCCCGGAACGACCCCACCACATCCCCCCACCTGGGCAGCGTCGCAATGCCCGGCTCCCCTCGGAGCTCGATCTCCGTACCCACCGCTCCCTGCGGCGCGGCCAGCGCGAGCGTCACTGTGCTGGACGCGCCGGAGGTGTGGCGGAGGATCAGGTGAGTGGTGTCGGCGGGACCTCGGGCCGCGGTCAGTTCCGTCGCATCGCCGAGCACCGGGAGCAGCACCGACAGCGCATGCGGACCGACGTCCCACAGGCCGCCCTTGTCACGGCGCCACGGAGACGCTGCGTACTCACTGTCCGCACCGGGGGCGTACAGCGCGCCGATCCATTGGGCGCGGGCGGTGAACCAGCCGTGCCGACCGGCCTGTTCGGCGATCCAGTCGGACGTGTCCCGCGCGAACCGCAGCGTGCAGAACACGACAGACGCGACCCCCGCCCGGTCGGCGGCCTCGGCGACCTCCCGGGCCCCGGCCAGGGTCGTCGCGATCGGCTTGTCCATCAGCAGGTGACACCCGGCGGCCGCGGCGCGGGCGGCCAGCGGGGCCTGGACGTCCGGCGGCAGCGCGAACGCGACGGCGTCGCTCACGGCGAGAAGTTCGTCGACGCCCCCGTCACCGGAGTACGCCGTGGTGCCATGGGTGGTCGCGAGCGCGTCCGCCGCCTCGGGGCGGCGACCCCACACGCCGCTGAACACGACGCCGGGATGGGTGGCGAGGGCGGGTGCCTGGGTGTTCCGGGCCCAGGGGCCCGTACCGAGAAGGCCGATACGCATGGGAGCGGCGGGCGGTGTCGTCATGGGGGCCAGTCTGCCCGGTCCGCACGCGGAACCGGGGCGGTCGGCAGCTGGTACGCCGGATCCTCGGTAACACGGGGTTCACATTCGGGCAACGGACGGGAAATCCCGTCTTGCGAAGCTGCGCTGCAGAGACCGACCGCAGACCGCAGCACCGCACCACCCCCGAAGGATGGCTTCCGTGACGTTCAAGGCTGAGTACATCTGGATCGACGGCACCGAGCCGACCGCCAAGCTTCGTTCCAAGACGAAGATCATGGCAGGCGAGCCCTCGGAAGACGTCGCGGAGCTGCCCATCTGGGGCTTCGACGGATCCAGCACCAACCAGGCCCAGGGTCACGCCTCCGACCTTGTGCTCAAGCCGGTCTTCTCCTGCCCGGACCCCATCCGTGGCGGCAACGACGTCCTCGTCCTGTGCGAGGTCTTCAACATCGACATGACGCCGCACGAGTCCAACACCCGCGCCGCCCTGCGCCCGATCGCCGAGCAGTTCGCCGGCCAGGAGCCGATCTTCGGCATCGAGCAGGAGTACACCTTCTTCGACGGCCACCGCCCGCTCGGCTTCCCCGTGGGCGGCTTCCCGGCCGCGCAGGGCGGCTACTACTGCGGTGTCGGCTCCGACGAGATCTTCGGCCGCGAGATCGTCGAGAAGCACCTCGACAACTGCCTGCAGGCGGGTCTGGGCATCTCCGGCATCAACGCCGAGGTCATGCCGGGCCAGTGGGAGTTCCAGGTGGGACCGCTCGCCCCGCTGGAGGTCTCCGACCAGCTGTGGATCGCGCGCTGGCTCCTCTACCGCACCGCCGAAGACTTCGACGTCTCCGCGACGCTGGACCCGAAGCCGGTCAAGGGCGACTGGAACGGCGCGGGTGCGCACACCAACTTCTCCACCAAGGCGATGCGCGAGGGTTACGACGCGATCATCACCGCGTGCGAGTCGATGGGCGAGGGCTCGAAGCCGATGGACCACGTCAAGAACTACGGCGCGGGCATCGACGACCGTCTCACCGGCCTGCACGAGACCGCCCCGTGGAACGAGTACAGCTACGGCGTCTCCGACCGCGGCGCCTCGGTCCGTATCCCGTGGCAGGTCGAGCGGGACCAGAAGGGCTACATCGAGGACCGTCGCCCGAACGCCAACGTCGACCCGTACGTCGTCACGCGGCTGATCGTCGACACCTGCTGCACGGCGGTGGAGAAGGCCGACCAGGTCTGATCCTCCAGCGGCTCCGTACGAAGGGGCGCCCGCCGAAACGGGGGCGCCCCTTCGGCTGGCGACGTCCAGCCGGCCGATGTGGCCTGCTTCCTGCCGCCGGGCGCGACCTGGCTTCCGGCACCCCCGCACACCCTTCCGGCGCTGCCGGGCCGTCCGCCGATGATCGGCTACCTGGTCCTCGTACCGGCCGACCAGCAGCCCGCCGTCGCGGCCGCCGCGGCGCAGCGCATCGTTCCGGAGCCGCTGGTGACGCCGGGGGCGGGGCCGGTGCGCATCGACAGTGTGCAGCGCACCGCGACGGTGGACGGGAGCACGCTCGACCTCACATTCCTCGAGTTCGAACTGCTCGCCCATCTGGTGGCGCATCCGCATCGGGTGCACACCCGCGACCAGTTGGTGACAACGGTCTGGGGCTACGGGCACGTGGGTGACGGGCGCACCGTCGACGTCCACATCGCCCGGCTGCGCCGCAAGCTGGGCGCCGAGCACCGGCGGTCGATCCAGACGGTGCGACGCGTCGGCTACAAGTACGCCCCCTGACGGGGTGCCGCGCACAACAGCCCTGGCCGACCGGTTACGCACCCGGTGGGCCAGGGCTTCTGCGTACCGGCATCAGCCACGGAGCCCCGAACCGGTCGGAACCGGACCGGCCACCACATCCGCCGTCCCCGCCTCGTCGTGGTCCGGGGCCGGCAGCCAGGACAGTCCGCGCGGCGTCCGCCAGTTCCGCTCGCCGAGCAGCGCCATGGCCGAAGGCAGCAGGACCATCCGTACGAGCGTGGCGTCCAGCAGCACCGCAACGGCGAGGCCGACGCCCATCTGCTGCATGTCCTGCATGGACAGCGTCCCGAAGACCGCGAACACCGCCACCATGATCACGGCCGCGCCGGTCACCGCGCCCGCCGTCCGCCGGATGCCCGCGTCGATGGCCGCCCGGGTGTCCAGCCCGGTCTGCCGGGCCTCGCGGATCCGGGAGACCACGAACACGTGGTAGTCCATCGAGAGACCGAAGAGCACCACCAGGACGAACAGCGGCATCCATGCCTCGATCGCCCCGACCCCCTCCGAGCCGATCAGCGAGGCGCCCCAGCCGTGCTGGAAGACGGCGACCATCACACCGTAGGCGGCGCCCACGGAGAGCAGGTTGAGAAGGATCGACGTCACCGCGATGACATACGAGCGGAAGCAGAACAGCATCAGCAGGAAGGTCACTGCCGTGATGAACGCGAAGACGGGGACGATGCCGCGCTTCAGCTGATCGTTGAAGTCGACGGACCCGGCCAGCTCTCCGGTGACGTACGCCTGCGCGCCCGTCCCGTCGAAGGCGGCGGGGATCCGCTTGTCACGCAGCTCGGTCAGGCCGGCCTTGCCGTCCGGCAGCGAAACCTCGATCTCCGCGATGTTCTGCGCCCGGTGCACGGTCACCTTGTCGGGGCCGAACTCCGCCAGTGCCTCGCGCAGTTCGGGCGAGTCGATGTCGTCCGCCTCGACCACGAGCAGGGCGGGGGCGGGGCCGCCCGGGAACGTCTCCGCGATGCTCCGGTACGCGACGGAGAGCTCCGAGTCCGAGCCGAACTGCTTCTCCAGGCCGAGTGACTCGGTCTTCATGCCGAGGGCGGGCGCGGCCAGGGCGAGCAGGAAGACGACCGAGGCGACGGCAAAGACCTTGGGCCGGGCCAGGACGGGCCTGAGAACGGTGCCGGCGAGGGCTCCGCTGGCCCGCACTCGCTGCCCGGCGCGCCGGTTCAGCAGCGGCACCCGCCCCGCGTCGATCCGGTCCCCGAGCCAGGAGAGCAGCGCGGGCAGCACCGTCACCGAGCCGAGCACGGCGATGAGGACGACGGTGATCGTGGCCAGGGCGAAGCCCTTGAACAGCATCAGTCCGGACAGGAACATGCCGGCCATCGCGACCGTCACGGTGAGGCCGGAGACCAGCACGGCCCGGCCGCTGGTCGCCGCCGCGATCCGCAGCGCCGTCTCTGCGTCGTGCCCCGCGGCCCGCTCGTCGCGCTCGCGCCGCAGGTAGAAGAGGCAGTAGTCGACGCCGACGGCGAAGCCCATCAGGAACATCACGGAGTACGTGGTCTGGAACAGGTGCAGTTGGTGGCTGGCCAGCGACAGCAGACCGAAGGCGGCCATGCACGCGGTCAGTGCGAGCCCGACCGGCAGCAGGGCCGCGACCACGGCGCCGAAGGCGACCAGCAGGATGCCCAGAGCCAGGGGTACGGCGGTGAACTCGGCCTTCCTGAAGTCCTCGGAGAGCAGGTCGCCGAGCCACTTCCCGGCACTGGCCTCGCCGAACTGCTGGATGGTGACGTCCGGTCGCTTCTCGCGGACCCCGGACACGGCGTCGAGCACCGGCTGCACCCGGTCGGCGGCCGTCGCCGCGTCGCCCTTCATGTCGAAGGTGATCAGGGCGTCCTTGCCGTCCTTGGACGGGACGGGCGCCGCGAGGTGATGGACCTCGCCGGTCCGCTCGACGGCCGCGGAGACCTCACGGGCCGCGTCCTGCCAGTCGCCCGCCTTCGCGGCGGACACCATGACCAGCTCACCCGCAGGTTGGGCGAGACCGGCGTCGTCGAGGATCTGCTCGGCCCGCGCCGAGTCGCCGGTGGCGTTCTCGGCGTCCGTCATCTCGACCATGCCGGATGCTCCGCCGATGCCCGTGGCGAGCACGACGAAGAGCAGCCAGCCGAGGATGGCCGTCTTGCGATGGTGTGCGCTCCACACACCGATGCGTGCCGCGAGGTTGCGCCTCATGGCGTTTCGCCCCCAGAAGTTGACGTCGAATGAGTCGCTCATGAACCTAGGAGCGGGGCGTTCGCCGCCCCAGCCGTCGAAACCCCCTCTCCCCGAGGCGTAGGGCGAGGTTTCGACGGTGGTGCTGGGTACACCCCTCCCGGGTGGTGAAACGGCTGACGTCGCGCCCGACCGCCGGGAGAGACTGTCCTGGGACCGCGGCCTGCCGTGACGGGCCCGGCGAGGGGAGAGGGACCACATCATGAACGCGATGCAGAGCCGGGTACGGCCCGCGCTGCTGGCCGCCGGGCGCGGGATCGTGCTCTCGATCGCCTGTCTCGCCGGGTCGATCACCCTGTTCGTCCTGGCGGTGCTGTCGATCGCCTCCATTGCGCTGGGTCTGGGGCTGTTCACCACCCCGCAGGTGCTGGACGCGGTCCGCAGTCACGCCAACCAGCGCCGACTGCTGGCGGCGACCTGGTCGGACGTTCGCATCCCGGTCCCGTACCGGCCCTTTCCGAAGGATGTGCGCGGCGGGTTCACGGGGCAGGTGGAGCGGACGACGCTGATGCTGAAGGATCCGGCGACCTGGCGGGATCTGTGCTGGATGCTGGTCGACATGACGGCCGGCTACGTGGTGCTGGCCCTGGCCGTCGGGCTGATGCTCTATCCGGTGGAGGGGGTCGTCCTGGCGGCGGGCCTGTGGCGGGTCTTCACCGACGACGCCTACTGGTACGGATTCGTGCCGGTCGACAGCCAGGCGACGGCACTGGCCGCCGCGGCGCTCGGTGGGGTGCTCTTCCTCATCGGTCTCAGAGCAAGCGAACCGCTGTTGCGGCTGCACTTCGTGATCGCCCGCTCGCTGCTGGCGCCCACCCATGAGCAGGAGCTGGCCCGGCGGATCGACCGGCTCACCGAGACCCGGCACGAGGCCGTGGACACCGCCGCCTCCGAACTGCGCCGTATCGAGCGGGACCTGCACGACGGCGCGCAGGCCCGGCTGGTCGCCATGGGCATGCATCTGGGCACGATCGAGGCGCTGATCGAGAAGGATCCGGCGCAGGCCAAGAAGCTTCTTGCGACGGCCCGCGAGTCCTCCGCGGCAGCCCTCACCGAACTGCGTGATCTCGTCCGGGGCATCCACCCGCCGGTCCTCGCGGAGCGTGGGCTCGGGGACGCGGTGAGGGCGTTGGCGCTGCGGCTGCCCATCGAGGCGGAGGTCGAGGTGGAGCTGGCCGGCCGCGCCGAGGCGCCGGTGGAGTCGGCTGCGTACTTCGCGGTCAGCGAGGCCCTGACAAACGCCGCCAAGCACTCGGGGGCGGACCGTCTCCAGGTGGACATCCATCACGCCGACTCGATGCTGCGGATCTCCGTCACGGACAACGGCAGGGGCGGCGCGACCGTCGGAGCGGGCTCGGGGCTGAGCGGAATCGAACGCCGACTCGGTACATTCGACGGCATCATGGCCGTCAGCAGTCCAGCGGGCGGCCCCACCATGGTGACCATGGAGATCCCTTGCGAGTTGTCCTAGCCGAAGATCTCTTCCTGCTGCGCGACGGTCTGGTCCGGATGCTGGAGGCGTACGACTTCGAGATCGCGGCTGCCGTCGAAACCGGCCCCGAACTGACCCGTGCGCTCGCCGAGTTGGATCCGGACGTCGCCGTTGTCGACGTCCGGCTTCCGCCGTCCCACACGGACGAAGGACTGCAGTGCGCCCTTGCGGCCCGCAAGGGCCGGCCGGGGCTGCCGGTGCTCGTCCTCTCCCAGCATGTGGAGCAGTTGTACGCCCGTGAGCTGCTGGCGGACGGCAACGGGGGCATCGGGTACCTGCTCAAGGACCGGGTCTTCGACGCCGACCAGTTCATCGACGCGGTACGCAGGGTCGCGGCGGGCGGCACCGCGATGGACCCGCAGGTGATCTCACAGCTGCTGTCCCGGCGCGCACAGGACAAGCCGATGGGCGGTCTGACCCCGCGCGAGCTGGAGGTCATGGCACTGATGGCGCAGGGCCGTTCGAACACGGCGATCGCCTCACAGATGGTGATCACGGAGCGGGCGGTGGCCAAGCACACCTCGAACATCTTCGGGAAGCTCGGCCTGCCGCCGTCCGACGACGACAACCGCCGCGTTCTGGCCGTCCTGGCCTACCTGGACCAGGGGTAACCCCGCGCCCCGGCCGACGGGTCATCCGGTCGAACCCAGGTGCAGCGTGGTCGCCCCCGGGTGGGGTGCGGCCCGGGACTGCAGGGCCTGTTGACCCGGCGGCATCTCAGCCGTTGAACCATGCCGCCGCGTCGAGCCGGAACGCACCGGCGGGCGCCATCGCGCGCAGGTCGGACTCCAGGGCGCGCAGCCGATCGGCCCCGAGCGCCCTGGACCACGCGGCGTGCAGCCGGTCGAACCCCTCGGCGGACCGGACCAATACGTCGACACCGCGCGGGGTGACCCGGACCAGCTTGCGGCGCCCGTCCTGCGGATCGTCGACGCGTTCGACGTAACCGAGACCCTCCAGCCTGTCGACGGTCTTCCCGGCGGCCTGCTTGGAGACACCGAGCCGTCGGCCGATCTCACTTGCGGTCGCGCCGTCACGGCCGATGGCCTGGAGCGCGAAGCCGTACGCGGGCCGCACGTCGGGGTGACCGCTCTCGGCCAGCTCCCGGTGCAGCTCATCGATGATCGTCCGGAACCCGGCGAAGAGGAGCAGGGGCAGCTCGAAGCCCGCACCATCCCCGGCGGTCGCCGCCTCCTCAGCTCGCCCCGCCGGCTCAGCCATTGCGAAACTCGACAACTTGGTTTACGTTTTCGTCAATCACGTTGTCGAGTTTACCGCGAGAGGTCACGCCATGCCCGCATCCGCGTTCCCCGACCACACCCTCGAATCCGCCCCCGCCGCCGCCCGTCGCACCATGAAGGCGGTAGCGGACAAGCAGGGATATCTGCCCGCTGCCGTCGGCCGGCTGGCCACGTCCCCGCAGCTGCTCGACGGCTTTCTGAAGATCAGCGCGATCTTCGAGTCGACCGCCCTGGACCCGCTCTCCCGCGAGGTCCTGATCATGACGATCGCCACCCGCAACAGGTGCCACATCTGCGTGGCGATGCACACCGCGAAGCTCACCGCCCTCGGCGCGGACGCCGACCTCATCGCCGCACTGCGTGAGGAGAAGCCACAGCCGCTCCCGGACGAACGACTGGAATCGGTGCGGCAGTTCACCCTGGCCGTCATCGCCTCGGCGGGCGCGGTCGACGACGACACGCTGCAGGCCTTCCTCGCGCACGGCTACACCCACCGGAACGCCCTGGACGTGGTCCTGGGCATCGGCGCGTACACGATGTCGACGCTCGCCAACCGGATGACCGGCGCACCCGTCGACCCCCAGCTCGCCGCGTTCGCCCCCGCCCCCATGTGACCCGTAGGCCGCCGGTCGCCGTGGGCGGGACGTGCGGCTTGTCGTCGCCGCCCGCACCACCGCCGCACGCCGTCAGAAGAGCCAGTCGTGCAAGGACGACCGCCGCGGCCCTGACCCCGGAACGACGCCTCGTCGCATCCTGCGTCACCATCCGGCCATCGTGCCCCTGCGCGCTCCGTCGCGCGGCCGAACGGCCGGATCCCAGGGAACCGGCCGTGGGCCGGGGTGACCATCGCACGATTCGCTCGTTCAGCTGAATGTGCGCCCACTGCCAGAAGTACCGTCCGTCACCGCCCCGGTCGATGTGGAGCAGGCCCAGGCGGCGCTCGTCGAGCACTATCCGCGGCTGGTCCGGCTCGGCTACCTCGTCCTGCCGCCCTCCCTCGGCCGCAACCGCCGTGTTCTGACGGCGCATTCCCTCGCCCAGCGGTCCCTGCCACTGGGGCGCCGGACGGCGTTCACGGCCGACGACGGAGTCCCTCTCCCCCGCCGTCCCGCCGGCGGTACGGCGGTCGACCCGGGCTATGCGCACGTCCGGCAGCGGGTGGTGAACACCGCCCTGGAGGCGGGCCGCCCCTTGCGCCGCCTGGCCTGGCCGCACCGGTCCCAGCTGCCGCCGCTCCTTCCCCTGGTGTGGGGTCTGCGCCTGTTCCCGCACTCCGGAGGTGCGGACGAACTCGCCCTGGACCAGGCACTGTCCGCGCTCTCCGGGCCGGCGCGCGCGGCGCACGTCCTGCGCGGCCTGGAGGGCCTCGCGGACGGGGAGGTACGGCAGGTGCTCGCCGCCGCAGGAGTGGCGGACCCGCACGCGGCGCTGACGGAGGCGGACGCGGTGGCGGCGCCGTACGCGCTCCTGGACTCCCCGGAGTTCGACCCCTGTTCCCTGCAGGCCCGCCCGCCTGATCTGCTGCGCCGCCGCCGGCGTGCAAGGGCGGCGCTCGCGGCGGTCGCCGCACTCCTGGTCTGCGGGGCGCTGCTGGGGCTTCCGGGCAACGGC
The DNA here is from genome assembly GCF_040683105.1 of Streptomyces sp. NPDC051020. Lineage (NCBI taxonomy): Bacteria > Bacillati > Actinomycetota > Actinomycetes > Kitasatosporales > Streptomycetaceae > Streptomyces > Streptomyces sp. NPDC051020. The sequence goes on from NZ_JBFBCG010000017.1 coordinate 61,623, forward strand.
TGGGGCCGGGACCCGGCGTCCGCGCCGCTGTACACCCGTAACCCAGCGGCCGAACAGGCCCTGGAACCGGCCGCCTTGCTCAGGGTGTCCCCGGCGTACTGGCAGCGCTCGCCCCGGACCGACTTCACCGCCTGGCCCACCCGCGGCGACCGCACCGACGACACCCGGCTGCTGCGGCGGGCCCTCGTCGTCTGGGCGCGTCCAGGCCCCGCCGTCCGGTCGTCCACGACGCCCGGGACGCCGGTCGGGCCGCCGATGGGGCCCCCGCAGCTGCTGTACGCGGGCGAGGTGGGCGCGGCCGCGGTGGTGTTGTTCTACGACGGGCTGCGCATCGTGCGGTACGCGGAGGCCCGGGACGCCGATCCGGCACAGGGCGCGGCACTCGACTTCGCCCGTGTCGACAGTGCGGACGCGTCCTCCGCCGATGCTCTGATCGTGAGCCGTGGCGGCGGAACGGTCCGCTATCTGACAGCGCCCTGGGTGCGACAGGTGTCCGTACGGGATCTGCTCGCCCCCGGCCGGGCCGCGCGGCCGCTGCACCGCGACCGGAACGGCGTGACCGGTGTGCTGGCGAGCCCGCAGACGGCCGGGGACTGCCGGTCCTGGTCCGCCGTCGACATGCATGACGCCACGGCGACACGTCTGCTGACGGACCTCGGTGAACTCGCCCCGGCCCGGCTGACCTCAGGGTCGCCGTCGACGCCGCATGACGTGTCCGGGCGGGCGGAGCGGGAGAGCTGGGCACGGACCGCCTGTCTGCTGACCGCGGTGCGATCGCGCGGCGTGCGCTCGGTGAACTCCTGGCCGTACGCGCGGCAGTGGCTGCCTGAGGGCAACGGCTTCGCGCAGTGGCTGTGCACCCGGGCGGAGACCTGGCGCGGCTCCGGAAGCAGGGTCTTCGCCCAGTTCCAGGCCCCGTCGGCGCAGTCCGCCGCCGGGGGTGCGGTGCCGCCCGGGACGGTGGCGGCGCGTGCGGAGGACTCGTCGGCCTGCGGGGAGCGGGACCCACGGGTGCTGGCGGGCGTGCTGTGGAAGTCGCACGGCGGCCGCTGGTACGTACTGGCGGCGGGCAGCACGGAGTTCGCCTCTCTGACCACATCGGGCGGGGTGGAGGGCCGGGCGCAGGGGCATCTGCTCGCGGTGCGGGCGCGAGCGGGTGACCGGGCGGAGCTGAACGGTGTGCTGATGAACGGCGCCCGGGTGGGCGCCCTGCGCTGACCATGCCGCCGTGCCGTTTCCCGTGGTGCACGCCGTCATCCTCCACTCGGCCGAGTCATGATGGCCGGCGGCGGACCCTCCGGCGTGCCCGCGGAATCAGGATGCGCAGTCGCTCCCGGACGTGCGCGTCCCCGATACCTCGGCGGGGACCCGCAGGTGGGACGGGGCGCCGAGGGCGGATGGCGACGGCCGCGGAAGGGGTCGGGGGGACGGATGGGGGTTCACGGATTGCCTACAGGACTAAGTTTCACGAGCGGCGGCATTGCAACAGATCGGGTGTCTTGGAGCGCGTGGCGCGGTCGTCGACGGTCGTCGGGGGGCGACGGTTGTGGTGTCCAATCCGAGCAGGCGCTTCGGCGCCTGCTGCGACAGGAGATTTCTATGCATGTTTCCCGCTTCGCTGCCTCAGTCTGTGTGGCCGCCGTCGTCATGCTGGGCGGCGCCGGCGCAGCTCAGGCCGCCGCCCCCGGCGCCGCCGACGGTGCCCACTCCCTGCAGGCCAATGACGGTCGGCACGGGGATGGCGACCGCCGGGACGACAGGATCTGGGGCCAGGACCGCCTGGACGACTGGCGCTGGGGCCACGACTGGCGCTGGGGCCACGACCACCGCGACGACCGGCGCTGCCGCCACGACCGCCACGACGACCGGCGCTGGGGCCACGACCGCCACGACCACAAGCGCTGCGACGACAAGCGCTGGGGCCACGACCGCCGCGACGACCGGCGCTGGGGCCACGACCGCCGCGACGACCGGCGCTGGGGCCACGACCGCCGCGACGACCGGCGCTGGGGCCACGACCAGGACCGGTACCGGGAGTACCGTTCCCGCTGATCCGATCCGAACCGCAGTATGAACTGGGCCCGTGGCGCCCTCCATCGAGGAGGAACGCCACGGGCCCGAATTGCTGCACGACCCTGTTCCCCCCGTGTACCCGTCAGTACATTGACAACATGTCTAACACTCAGCCAGCGGCGGTCGCGTCGGAGCGAACCGAGCTGAAGGCCCGCAACGTCTCGTTCGCCTGGGAGAAGACCCCCCTCCACTGGGTGCCGGACGATCCCTTCAGCACGCACACGATGAATGTGCTCCACCTGCTGCTCCCGGCCGGGGAGCGCTGGTTCATCCATGTGTACCGGCAGGTGCTGCCGTACATCCATGACGAGCAGCTGCGGCAGGACGTGATCGGGTTCATCGGCCAGGAAGCCGTGCATTCCCAGGCCCACGACGACGTCCTCCCCCATCTGAAGGAGCTCGGGCTCGACCCGACCCCGTACACCGCGCAGGTCGACTGGTTCTTCGAGAAGCTGCTCGGCGACCGGACGCTGCCGCCGGGACGCGCCCGCACCTGGTGACCTCGCGCCCGGCACCGCGGTCTACTGCTGCGGCCCGGAACCCCTGATGAACGCGGTCACCGCCGCGCTCCCGGCGGACTGCACCCTGCACCTGGAACGCTTCACCGCCGCGGCCCCGGCGGACGGCGACTGCGGTGCCTTCGAGGTGGAGCTGCATCGCACCGGGCGTACGGTCCAGGTCGCGGCGGGCCAGTCGATCCTGGCCGCGGTCCGCGAGGAGCTTCCGCATGTCTCGTACTCCTGCGAGCAGGGCTTCTGCGGGACGTGCCAACAGCGCGTGCTGGAGGGCGAGATCGACCACCGCGACAAACTCCTGACGGATGCGGAGCGCGACGAATCCATGCTGATCTGTGTGTCGCGGTGCCGGGGGGAACGGCTGGTGCTGGACCTTTAGACCGACCGCCGCGGCCCGGTTAGGCTGTTGGTATGACGACCGGGGTGCGGCGCAGGATGGGCGTCCATGAGCGCAAACAGCAGCTGATAGGCGTCGCGCTGGAGTTGTTCAGCCGCCGCGCCCCCGACGAGGTCTCCATCGATGAGATCGCAGCCGCGGCCGGGATCTCCCGGCCGCTCGTCTACCACTACTTCCCGGGGAAACAGAGCCTGTACGAGGCGGCGCTGCGGCGGGCGGCCGACGAGCTGGCGGGACGGTTCGTGGAGCCGCGTGAAGGGCCTCTGGGGGCACGGCTGTTGCGGGTCATGGGGCGGTTCTTCGACTTCGTGGACGAGCACGGGCCCGGGTTCTCCGCGCTGATGCGGGGCGGGCCCGCAGCCGGGTCGTCGACGACGAACGCGATGATCGACGGGGTGCGGCAGGCTGCGTACGAGCAGATCCTCGCCCACCTGGGGGTGGAGAAGCCCCCGGCACGGCTGGAGCTGGTCGTACGGTCGTGGGTGTCGCTGGCCGAGTCGACGGCGTTGATCTGGCTGGACGGTCGGCGGATTCCGCGCGCCGAGCTGGAGATGCAGCTGGTGCACGACTTCGCGGCGCTGGCCGCGGTCAGTGCGGCGTACGACGCGGAGATGGCCGGCATCGTGCTGCGGGTCCTCGCCGAGGAGCCGGTCGACGGGCCGTTCGGAGAACTGCTGGAGCGACTCTCCGCCTTCTCGCCCACCGTACCGGCTGTGCCCTCGCTGCGGTTGCCATAAGACCGACCGGCGCATGGGAGGCGGCACGGTCAGTGCTCGCGGTGGGACGGGTCCAGAGGCGCGGGCCCACGGGCGTTCCGTCGCGGGCCGCAGCCCTGGCGCACTGCTCGCCGAGGCGCCGGGCGGCCGGGTAGTCGCCCTGCACCGTCACCGTGACGTGACGCCGGGGTTCGCGGCGCGGGCCCGGTCCTTGATGAGGTGGTGGGAGGGACGCGCCGGGGAATGGGCGATGCGGCTCACTCCCCGGCGGCTGCCCTCAACGTAGTCCGGTAACGGCCTGCCCCACGACAGGGAGTGGAGCAGCGAGCGGCGTCGTGCGGCTTCGATGGCAAGGCGGAGGAGGGAGTCGACGCGAAGGGGGCCCCTCCCATGCCCTTGAGGCCATGGGGGAGTCAGTGACTGACGACAACGCCGCAAGCGGAGTCGCAGGGCGTCGGGAGCCCACTCCCTGTCGTGGGGCAGGCCGTAAGGGTCACCGCAGGGAGAACACGGCTACCGTGCGGCCCGGGACGATGAAGCTTCCCGAACTCCTCTCGTACGAGGACTTCTTGACAGTAGAGTCCGCCCCCGCAGCCTGGACGGGGTGCAGGGCGTAGTTCTTCCCGGCCAGATCGGCGATCCGCTGGTGCTCGGTGCCGGGGGTCGCGTTGAGGACGATCACCAGCTTTCCGAGGCGCATGGTGATGACCCCGGGCGTCTCGTCCTTCCCGGAGAGCGGGAACGACAGGGCGGACTGCACCTGCTCGGTGGTGGAGAGGTCGAAATCCTGCTCCGTCGTGCGGATGGTGAGCAGGTCCTGGTAAGCGGCGGACGCGCCGTCGATCTGCGCGCAGCCGGGGCTGAGCGCGGTGGCGGTCAGCAGCGGCCTGGCGTAGGACCACTTGGCCTTGTTGTCGGCCGCGAGCGGCAGTCCGCGGCCGAAGCCGTTGCCGTCCCGGCAGTCCCAGTGCAGTGCGTTGAACCAGTCGCCGCTGTCGTACGAGTTGCGGTCCAGCGACTTGGAGCGCAGCAGGTCCGTGCCCGCCTGGGAGAGCGACGGGCCCTGCGAGAGGGTGGCGGTCGCCATCGCCAGGACCTGCATCCTGGCCCGGTCGGCGGCCGAGGTGCCCACCGGGAGCTTGAAGGCGAGGGCGTCGTACAGCGTCTCGTTGTCGTGGGCGTCGGCGTAGGCGAGGGCGTCGCCGGGGACCGCGGCGTATCCGGCGGGGGTCCCGTTGTAGTCGACGCCGGAGCCCTTGACCGTGCGGCCCGAGGAATCGGTGAAGGTGTAGTCGGCGAGGTTGCCGGTCAGGCCGACCTTGATCAGATCCTGGTAGTGGAGCAGCCGGGCCTTCTGTTCGGCCGGAGTGCCGTTGGCGGTCGAGGTGTTGGGGTCGGTGTAGAGGCCGCTGGCGAAGCCCTGGACACCGGGGTCCTCGTCGAACGGGCTGCCGCCTCGCACGGCGTCCCGGGCCCGGTCGGAGAAGGTGGCGATGCCGGTGCCGGCCATGTTCTTCTGGGTGGCCTGGACGAAGCGGGCGTCGTCGGCGATCTCACCGAAGTTCCAGCCCTCCCCGTACAGGATGATCTTCTTCCCGTCGACGCCGTCCTTGGCCACGGTCAGCGCGTCGAGCGCCTTGCGGACGGCAAGGATGTTGGCCTTCGGGTGGTGGCCCATCAGGTCGAAGCGGAAGCCGTCGACCTTGTACTCCTTGGCCCACGTGACGATCGAGTCGACGACGAGCTTGCCCATCATGGTGTTCTCGGGCGCGGTGTTGGCGCAGCAGGTGGACGTGGCGACGGTGCCGTCGTCCATGAGGCGCTGGTAGTAGCCGGGCACGATCCGGTCGAGGACGGACTTGTCGTCCTGGCCGGAGGCGACGGTGTGGTTGTAGACGACGTCCATGACGGTCCGCAGTCCGGCGCCGTTCAGCCCCTGGACCATCTGACGGAACTCGACGGTGCGCTTGGTGCCGTTCGGGTCGGAGGCGTACGAGCCCTCGGGGACGGTGTAGTGCAGCGGGTCGTAGCCCCAGTTGAACCCGTCGTTCGCGGCGGCCTTCGCCACGCAGGCCTGCTGCTCCTCGGAGTCGGGGGCGTACACGGACAGGTCGCAGGCGGGCTTCTGCCAGTCCGACTTCTTCTCCGGGATGGTGCCGATATCGAAGGCGGGCAGCAGATGGACGTAGCTCGTGCCGGAGCCGGCGAGCTCCTTGAGGTGCTTCATCCCGTCGGAGCGGGTGTCGGTGAAGGCGAGGTATTCGCCGGGGTGCCGGGACGTGGGGTCCGCGATCGAGAAGTCGCGGATCTGCAGCTCCTGGATCTGGGCGTCGCGCAGCGGGACGGCGGCGGGCTTCCTCAGCCCGGCCCAGCCCTTCGGTGCGAGGCCCGGGGCGTCGAGGTCGACGACGAGGCTGCGGGCGGAGTCGATGGTCAGGGCGGTGGAGTACGGGTCGGTGACCTTGTTGGTGACGATCTTCTGGACGGTGGGCGCCCACACCTTCACCACGAAGCGGTACGGCTTGCCGGTCCACTTCGCGGTGCCGGTGACCGACCAGACTCCGGTGCGGTCGTCGCGCCGCATCGGGACGCTCCTGCCGTCGAGTTCCAGGGCGACGGTCTGCGCGGTGGGGGCCCAGACGGAGAGCGTGGGCCGGTCGTGGTCGAAGACCGGGCCGAGCACGGCGGTGCTCGCGTTCTTCCCGTACAGGTCGTCGAGCACACCCGCGCTCTGTACGCCGGTGGCGGCGAGCAGGGCGCCGTTGGCTGCACGCTGGGTGGCGATCAGCTGGCCGCGCAGCGCCTCGCGGACCCGGTCCCGGTCACGCGGGTCGACGGTGAAGGCCGGGTAGTCCTTGAGGTGTGGGTACGTCGACTTCTGCGCGTCGGTCAGTGCGGACGGGCTGAGCCGCAGCCACTGCCCCTCATCGGTGAGGGCGCCGTCGACGACGGAGATCCCGCCGTCCTTCGCGTAGACGAGCTGCTGACTGGTGGCGTCGGTGGCCTTCACCTTCCAGACCACGGTGTCGGAGTCGATCCACTGCGCCTCGGCCTTGGTGAGGTCGATGGTGGGCGTACCGCCGGTCTGCGGCAGCAGGTAGCCGGGCCGTCCGGCGACCATCCACACCTCGTGGTCGTACGTGGCGAGGTCGAGGGACTGGTCGCTGGGGAGGTCCTTCTCGTCGCCCTTGTGGAGGATGTAGCTGAGTGAGGTGGCCCCGTCGGTGAGCGGAACCTCGAAGGTGACGCCGTAGGCGTCCTTCTTCACCGGCTGGAGCGGCTTCGCCCAGTCGGTGGGGTCCTTCGCGCCGGTCCAGGCGTGCAGTCCCCAGCCGTCGTAGTCGCCGTCGGCGCGGTGGTAGTGCAGGACGGCCTTCGTCCTGTCCTGCGCCGGGTAGGCGCCCTCGGGGGCCGTGTCCGACTGGCCGTCCTTGCCCTGCTCGATCCAGACCTGCCCGGTCTTCGCGAGCTCGACGGTGCGCTGCGGGCCGTCGGCCGTGCCGTCCTTCTCGACCGTGTACGGGACAGAGGAGGTGCCCTCGTCCAGCTGGATCCAGGCAAAGGCGCCGTAGGCGTCGCGCCCGGTGAAATCGGCGGACTTGTCGCCGGACTCGATCGTCCAGCCGTCGTAGTCGCCGTCCGCGCGCTGGTAGTGGACGACGGCGTAGTCGCGCTCGACGGCGACGGGCTTCTCGGCCGCCGGTGCCTGGCCCGCGGTCGTCGAGGCGAGAGCGCTCGCGGTGCGTCCGGCCCGGTCGACCACAACGGCCTTGTAGCGCAGCAGTGTTCCCGCCGCCACGGTGGCGTCCAGGTGCTGGGTGATCTTGTACGGGGCATGGTCGGCGGAGCCAAGAGTGACCCACGCGCCCTTGCCGGTCTGGGCGGCGAAGACGACCCGGTTCAGCGATCCTCCGTCGGTGTCGGCGGAGATCTCGACGGTGCCGGTGGCTCCGGCGGCGGGCGCCTTCAGCGTGATCGAGGGCTTGGCGGCCGGGGCGCCCAGGGGCTTCTCGGCGCGCAGCACGACGCTGGAGAGGGCGGGCACGGTGACGGCTATCTTCTTGTCGGCGCCGCTGCGGACCGTACCGGAACCGCCGTACAACGTACGGAAGTTCATGGCGGCCGACCCGGTGGACAGCTCGACGGTCTTCGCCTCGGTGCCATTGTTGGTGGCGACGACGTACTCGTTGGTGCGCTTGGGGTCCGTACGGGAGAACGCGTAGACGGAGCCTTCCGCGTACCGCTCGGTCTGGACGCCGTCACGCAGGGCCGGGTTCCGCTTGGTCAGCTCGGAAAGTGCGGCGATGTTCCGGTACAGCGGGTGGCCGGTGTCGTACGCGTCGGAGGCGTGCGTACGGTCGGTGCCCAGTTCGTCGTCGTCGAGGTAGTCGGCGGTCTTCGAGGCGAACATGGTCTGGCGGGCGTCCTTGTCGCCGCCCGCGCCGGTGAAGCCCTGCTCGTCACCGTAGTAGATGACGGGGTTGCCGCGGCTGAGGAACATCAGCTCGTTGGCGAGGCGGGCCCGGTCGACGAGCTCGGCGTCGTCGGCCTTCAGGTTGTCCTGCTTCAGGAACGCGCCGATGCGGCCCATGTCGTGGTTGCCGAGGAAGGTCACCTGCTCATAGGCATTGGCCTTGTCGGTGGTGTACCGGTAGTCGTCGCCGAAGACAGCGGCGAGCTTCGAGGCCGGAGCGCCCTGCGAGGCGTACTGCCGGGCCGCTTCCTGGAACGGGAAGTCGAGCGTCGCGTCGAGCCTGCCCCGGGTGACGTACGGGGAGGTGATGGCGGTGTCGGCGGAGTAGACCTCGCCGAACATGAAGAAGTCGTGACGTCCGCGCCGGTCCGCGTAGGCGTCGAGGGCGGTCGCCCACTGGGTCCAGAAGTCCAGGTCGACGTGTTTGACCGTGTCGATCCGGAAGCCGTCGATATCGAAGTCACGGACCCACTTCTGGTAGATCTTCTCCATGCCGGAGACGACCTCGGGCCGCTCGGTCCACAGGTCGTCGAGCCCGGAGAAGTCGCCGTACGTGGTGGACTCGCCGGCGTACGTCGAGTCGCCGCGGTTGTGGTACATCGTCGGGTCGTTGAGCCACGACGGGACCTTCGTGCCGGTGCTCTTCGGGGTGTACGGGAACGAGTCGGCGTCGACCTTCGCCAGGCCCTTGGTGTCGTCGAAGGGGCGGCCGTCCCTGTCGAGGTACGGGTAGGCGCCCTTCGGCTTGTAGCCGTACTTCTTCTCGGCGTAGTCGACGGTGTCCGCAGTGTGGTTGGTGATGACGTCGAAGAAGACCTTCATGCCCTTGGCGTGGGCCCTGTCGATCAGCTTCGACAGTTCGGCGTTGGTGCCGAAGTGCGGGTCGACCTGGGTGAAGTCGGTGATCCAGTAGCCGTGATAGCCGGCCGAGGCATCCTTGCCGGCGCCCTGGACCGGGCGGTTCTTGAAGATCGGGGCGAGCCAGATGGCGGTGGTGCCGAGGCCCTTGATGTAGTCGAGCCGGCTGGTCAGGCCCTTGAGGTCACCGCCCTGGTAGAACCCCTTGTCCGTGGGGTCGTAACCGGTCTCCAGGCGTGAGCCGGTGAGTCCGCCACGGTCGTTGGAGGTGTCTCCATTGGCGAACCGGTCGGGCATGACGAAGTAGAACTGCTCGCGCGTCAGGTCGTGCCGGGCGGGCTCGGCGGCGAGCCGGGCGTCCGACGGGGGGTCCGGGGGTCTCGGCGCGGCGGAGGTGGCTGCCGCCGGGACGACAGGGAGGAGCGCGGCGCACAGTGCGGCTACGGCTCCCCGTCGGAGGAGGGTACGGGACACGGGGCAGGGTCTCCTTGGTTGCGGGGGGCGAAGAGGACTGCGGTGACGTCCTTGTCACCCGGCGTGGACGCCTGGGCGGTCATGGTGGAGGCCACGAGAGCGGCGGCGCCTGCTGTCAGGGGCGAGCGCTGCAGACAGGTGTCTGCCTGCCATGCCTTTCCTCCTGCTGTGGGGGGAAATGCCGATGACCATGCACCCTCACACGGCAACGCAGCCTCACATGGCAACGCGCCCTGCCCTCAAGGTTCCTGAAGGTTCTTGCTGCAAGAATGCAAACCTCGCCGCGGGGAGACCGTACGAGCCCGTCAGGTTCCGGTCAACCCTTTGAACACCACCCGCTTACATCCGCGAAATACTGCAGTTTTCTTTCTGCAAGGCCTTACGCAAATCATTGCAGCACTGTTACGTTTCTCCCGACTCCGGTCCGGTCGGCCGGGGGGTCCCGGTCACCTGGGCCGCACGTCCCCGGCCGCGTCCGCCCCGTACCCGGATGACCGCGGGCCCCCCGTGGAAACCATCCACCGACACCAACCCCCCACGCCCCCGGCCGCGTCCGCCCCGTACCCGGATGACCGCGGGCCCCCCGTGGAAACCATCCACCGACACCAACCCCCCACGCCCCCGGCCACGTCCGCCCCGTACCCGGATGACCGCGGGCCCCCCGTGGAAACCATCCACCGACACCAACCCCCCACGCCCCCGGCCGCGTCCGCCCCGTACCGGGATGACCGCGGGCCCGTCAGGGCCGACTCCCGGGTGCCTCTCCTGTGCGCCCGGACTCCGTGGCCGGGCCTCAGAGGCCGCGGACCGCGGCGGTGGAGCCCCGTACCACCAGCTCCGGCTGGAAGACGTACTCCGTACGCTGCACCGGGCTGCCGCCGATCTCCTCCAGCAGGGCGCTCACCGCGGCGGCCGCCATCGCCTGCACGGGCTGCCGCACCGTCGTCAGCGGCGGGTCGGTGAACGCGATCAGCTGTGAGTCGTCGAAGCCCACCACCGACACGTCGCGCGGCACGTCGAGTCCGCGCCCCCGGGCCGCGCGCACCACGCCGAGCGCCATCTGGTCGCTGCCGCAGACGATGCCCGTGCACCCCTGGTCGAGCAGCGCACCAGCTGCGACCTGGCCGCCCTCGACGCCGAACAGCGCTGAGCAGACCAGGAGTTCGGCCTCGGTCCGGCCCAGACCGAGGAGGTTCACGGCGGCGTCGAGGAAACTCTCGCGTTTGCGGCGGGACGGCACATAGCGCTGCGGCCCGATGGCCAGGCCGACCCTGCGGTGGCCGAGTTCGGCGAGGTGGCCGACGGCCATCCGTACGGCGGCGGAGTCGTCGGGCGAGACGAACGGGGCGGTGATCCGTTCGTTGTAGCCGTTGATCAGGACGAAGGGCACACCGCGCTCGGTGAGTGCCGCGTACCGGGCCGGGTCGGCCGACAGGTCGGCGTGCAGCCCGGAGAGGAAGACGATCCCGCCGACGCCCCGTTCGACGAGCTGCTCGACGAGTTCGTCCTCGGTGGCGCCGCCGGGTGTCTGGGTGCAGAGCACCGGGGTGTAGCCGTGCCCGGCCAGGGCCTGTTCGACGGACTGCGCGAACGCCGGGAAGATCGGGTTGGTGAGCTCGGGCGTCACCAGTCCGATCAGCCCGGCGCTGCGCTGCCGCAGCCGTACGGGGCGTTCGTAGCCCAGGATGTCCAGCGCCGCGAGCACCCGCTGACGCGTGGTGTCCGCGACGCCCGGTTTTCCGTTGAGCACCCGGCTGACGGTCGCCTCGCTGACCGCTGCCTGGCCGGCGATGTCCGAGAGCCTCGGCGCACCACCGGTCCCAGGGCCTCCCTTCCGGATCTTGCCGGGCTCGCGGGGGCCGGCCTGATCCGGAAGAGAGGCCCTGGGCAGGGGAACCGTCACACCGTCCACCACACCGTGGTGTCCGCGGGGAGCTCGATCTCGGCGCCGTCGGTGACGACCGGCGTGCTGGACAGCAGGACGGTGCCGCGCACGGGAATGCGTACCGGACGGCCCGTCGTGTTGACGGTGCAGACGAAGCCGGGGCGGGCGAAGGCCAGCAGACCCTCGGGGGCGTCCAGCCACTCCACGGCGGACCCGGCGCCGAGCCCCGGATGCACCCGGCGGGCAGCGATCGCGGTCCGGTACAGCTCCAGCGTGGAATCGGCGTCGCCGGTCTGCGCCTCGACGCTCAGCTCGGCCCAGCTGTCGGGCTGCGGCAGCCAGCTGCCACCGCTGCCGAAGCCGTACGAGGAGCCGGCCCGCGTCCACGGGATCGGCACCCGGCAGCCGTCGCGGAAGCCGTCCTGGCCCTCGGCGCGGAAGAACGACGGGTCCTGGCGAACCTCGTCGGGCAGGTCGGTGACGTCGGGCAGGCCGAGCTCCTCGCCCTGGTAGACGTACGCGGAGCCGGGCAGCGCCAGCATCAGCAGGGTGGCGGCGCGAGCCCGGCGCAGGCCGAGCTCACGGTCGCCGGCGGTGCGGATCTGGGTGCCGAGGCCGGGCGGGTTGGCGAACCGGGTGGCGTGCCGCGTGACGTCGTGGTTGGAGAGAACCCAGGTGGTGGGGGCGCCGACCGGGCGCATCGCGTCCAGCGAGGTGTCGATGACCTTGCGGAGCTCGGCGGCGTCCCAGGCGGTGGAGAGGTACTGGAAGTTGAACGCCTGGTGCATCTCGTCGGGGCGCACGTAGTTGGCGGTGCGCTCGACGGTGGGGGTCCAGGCCTCGGCGACGAGGATCCGCCCGCCCGTCGCCCACCACCGCCCTTCCGACGAAGGCCCTTCGGGCCCCTTCTTCCCGGGGTACTCGTCGAGGATGGTGCGCCAGGAGCGGTAGATCTCGTGCACCCCGTCCTGGTCGAAGAACGGCATGACGTCGTTGCCGAGCAGCTTGAGCTGGTCGTGGGTGCCGAGGTCGGGCAGGCCCTCCGCCTTGACGAGGCCATGGGCGACGTCGACGCGGAAGCCGTCCACGCCCATGTCGAGCCAGAACCGCAGGATGGAGCGGAACTCGTCGGCGACGGCCGGGTGTTCCCAGTTGAAGTCGGGCTGCTCGGGCGCGAAGAGGTGGAGGTACCAGTCGCCCGGAGTGCCGTCCGGGTCGGCGGTCCGGGTCCAGGCGGGGCCGCCGAAGATGGACTCCCAGTCGTTGGGCGGGAGTTCACCGTCCGCACCCTTACCGGGGCGGAAGTGGTAGCGCTCGCGCAGTGCGGAGCCGGGGCCCTCGGCGAGGGCGCGCTTGAACCACTCGTGCTGGTCGGAGGAGTGATTGGGCACCAGGTCGACGATGATCCGCAGGCCCAGGTCGTGGGCGTCCCGGATCAGCCCGTCGGCATCCAGCAGCGTGCCGAACATCGGGTCGATGGCGCGGTAGTCGGAGACGTCGTACCCCGCATCCGCCTGCGGCGACGCGTAGAACGGGCTGAGCCAGACCGCGTCGACGCCGAGGTCCTTGAGGTACGGGAGTCTGCCGCGTACGCCTGCGAGATCGCCCATGCCGTCGCCGTTGCCGTCGGCGAAGCTCCGCGGATAGACCTGGTAGATCACCGCGTCCTGCCACCAGCCGGTGCGGTGGCCCGGAGCGTCGTCGGACGTGCCGGTGGAGGGGGCAGCGAGGTGCTGGGTCATGTCGTCCCTGGGGTGTCTGGGTGGGGAGCGGCGCCGGGGCCGGGTCGGGGATCCGGCGTCGCCGTGACTTGGTGCGTGCGGTCGTACGGTCGTGCTGCTGCGTACGTCAGCCCTTGACGGCTCCGGCGGACATGCCGGTCACCAGGTGGCGCTGGGCGAAGAGGAAGACCAGGGCCGCGGGTATCGCGATGAGCACGGACGCGGCGGTCATCGGCCCCCACTGGGCTCCGTACTGGTTGACGAACTTCTGCAGTCCGCCGGCGAGCGTGAGGTTCTCGTCGCCGACCATGAAGGCGGAGGCGTACGCCACCTCGCCCCAGGCGGTGATGAAGGAGTAGAACGCGGTGACGGCGAGGCCGGGCTTGGCGAGCGGCAGGATCAGCCGCCAGAACGTGCCGAACGGGGTGAGACCGTCGACCTGCCCCGACTCGTCGATCTCGCGCGGGATGGTGTCGAAGAAGCCCTTCATCATCCAGGCGCAGAACGGCACCGCGATGGTGAGGTACGTGATGACGAGGCCGACGGGCTGGTTGAGCAGTCCCAGGCCCGACATGATGTTGTAGATCGGCACGATGAGGACGGCGACCGGGAACATCTGGGTGATCAGCAGCGTCCACATCAGCCCGCGCTTGCCGGGGAACCGGAAGCGGCTGACGGCGTAGCCGGTGGTGGCGGAGACGAAGACGCCGAGGACGGTCGTGAGCCCGGCGATGAGCAGGGAGTTGCCGAACCAGGTCAGGAACTCGGTGTCCTTGATCAGGTTCGTGTAGTTCTCGAACGTGGTCTCTTTGAAGAAGTCCGTCGTCGTCGCGTACGCGGCGGGCTTCAGCGAGGTCAGCAGGACCCACAGCACGGGGAACACGGCGATGACGGACGCCGTGATCAGCGTGAGGTGCAGTCCGACGGAGGCGAGCGGCGAGCGTTCGCCGCGGAGCCGGACCGTGGCTTTGCGCGCCGAGTGGCGCGCGGTGGGTGCGGGGGCGGTGGTCACCAGTTATCTCCCTGTGTGCGGAGGACTCGCCGGTAGACCGCGGCGAAGAGCATCAGGAGGACGAGGATCAGCACGCCCCACGTGGAGGACTGCGCGAAGTCGCGCGGGCTGATCTCGAAGGAGAACTTGTACGCCTGGGTGACCAGGATCTGGGTGGCCTCGCCGGGTCCGCCGCGGGTCAGCAGGAAGATCACCGGGAACATGTTGAAGGTCCAGATGGTCGACAGCAGGATCACCGTGGTGGAGACCGGCCGCAGCCCGGGCAGCGTGATGTGGCGGAACCGCTGCCAGGCAGTGGCGCCGTCCATCTCGGCGGCCTCGTACTGCTCGCTGGGGATGGACTGCAGACCGCCGAGCAGGGCGACCATCATGAACGGCACGCCGAGCCAGACGTTGACGGCGATGACGGAGAACTTCGCCCAGGTCGGGTCGTTCAGCCACGGGATGCCGTCGATACCGGCACCGGAGAGGATCTTGTTGAGCAGCCCGCGGTCCTCGTTGTAGAGGAAGCGCCAGGCGAAGACGGAGACGAAACCGGGAATGGCCCAGGGCAGGATCAGCGCCATCCGGTACGCGGAGCGGCCGGCGATCCGGCGGTTGAGGATGTTGGCGAGGGCCATGCCGAGGGCGAAGGTGATGCTCACACAGGAGACCGTCCACACCAGAGTCCACCCGAGCGTGCCGAGGAACTGGTCGCCCGTGAGCGCGTCGGTGTAGTTGTCCAGACCGACGAACTTGTACGTCGCGGGCATGTGGTTGACGCCGATGGACCGTTCGACATTGCGCTCGTTGGCATCGGTCAGCGACAGGTAGATGCCCCGGACCAGGGGGTAGCCGATGATCACTCCGATGACGACGACGACCGGGGCGACCATGGTCCAGGCGTACCAGTGGGTCGACAGCGCCCGCCGCAGACGGCTCGGTGGAGGAGGGGTACCAGTACCGCGGCTGCGGCCGCGGGCGACGTCGTCGCCCGCGGCCTTCGCCACCGACTGGCTGGTGTGGACAGCCATCAGTCGGCCTGCCTTCCTGAGTTACTTCCAGCCCTTGAGGAGCTTGCGGTAGGAGTCACCGGTGGACTTGGCGCCCTTCTCCGGAGTGGTCTGGCCGGTCAGGACCTTGGTGTACTCGGTGACGAGCGGGGCGAAGAGGCTGCCGGTCTCCGGGATCCAGGGACGCTCGACGGCGGTGTCGACGACCGGCTTGAAGAAGTTGACGATCTCGTTGTCGACGACCTCTTCCCTCGTGTAGGCGGAGGTACGGGTCGGCAGGAGGTTCAGCTCCTTGGCGACCTTGGCCTGGGTCTCCGCGGACGTCATGTAGTCGACGAAGGCGTAGGAGGCGTCGAGGTTCTTGGAGCCCGCGTAGACGGCCAGATTGTGACCACCCTGCGGGGCACCCTGCCCGACGGAGCCGGCGGGGACCGGGGCGACGCCCAGGTTGGCCTTGTCCTTGAACTCCTTGCCGGCGTAGGTGTCGGCGACGGCCCACGGGCCGTTGATCATCATGGCGACCTTGCCGTCCTTGAAGGACGACTGCATGTTCTCCCAGCCGTCCGTCGCGTCGGTCTTGGCCGCACCGGAGTCGACGAGGTCCTTGACGACCTTCATCGCCTTGACGCCATCGGCGTTGTCGACGGTAACGGACTTGGTGGACGCGTCGACGAGGTCGCCGCCCTCGCCGTACAGGAAGGACAGGAACCAGTACGCGTCGTCGCCGCGCAGGTACATGCCGGTCTTGCCGGTCTTGTCCTTGATCTTCTTGGAGACGGTCTTCAGCTCGGCGATGGTCGTGGGGACCTCGACGCCGGCCTCCTTGAAGATCTTCTTGTTGTAGAAGATGCCCATGGAGTCGATGACCTGCGGCGCTGCGTACGTCTTGCCCTTGTACTTGGTGGAGGCCGCGGCCTGCTTCAGGAAGTCGTCCGCCTTCTGCAGGGCGGGCGTGCCGTCCAGCGGGGCGAGGTAGCCGAGGTCCGCGAACTCAGGGGTCCAGGCGACCTCGGAGCGGATCACGTCGGGGGCGCCGGAGCCGGACTGGGCAGCGTTCTTGAACTTGTTCTGCGCCTCACCGAAGGGCACGTTGACGTACTTGACGTCCACCTTCGGGTGCTTCTTCTCGAAGTCCTCGGCGATCTTCTTGAAGACCTTGTCCTCGCTGCCCACCGTGGAGGTGTCCCACCAAGTCACGGTCCCGGAGAGCTCGCCCGAGCCCTTGCTGGTGCCGTCGGACTTGTCGTCACTGCCGCAGGCGGTCGCCGCGAGCGCCAGGGCCGCGACCAGGGCGGTGGCCGTTATGCCACGTCGCATCTGTGAACTCCTTCAACTGCCGTACCGCTCCGTCGCGGCGCCGGGTCGACGTGAACGTAACAAGGATGCAAGAAGGCCGAAAGACCTTGCGGAAGATTTCTGCAAGCTTCGGCGATCGTTACATTTGCGTGTCCTCAAGGTTGCCGTCAAGCCTCTTGACGAGACCGCTCCACCCCTGACAGGAGAAGGCGCAGGCAACCGATTCCGCGGTGCGACGATCCGACTGCGGGCAGCATGGCACCTTCGCAAGCCCTTGCAAGATGTTGCGACAGCCGTGTCTGCGGCGATGCTCCGGGACGAGGCCGCTCACCGGCGCACGCGGTTGCCACGCGTGGCCGTACGGGTCCGGTCGCCCGATTCCTGCGCATGGTGGGCAATCCGACATACGCCCGGTACAGTCCACTTCCATGACCGCACGGCTTGCCGATATCGCAACTCAGGCGGGGGTCAGCGAAGCTACGGTCAGCCGTGTACTGAACGGCAAGCCCGGTGTTGCTGCGGCCACCCGCGAATCCGTACTCGCCGCACTCGACGTCCTCGGCTACGAACGGCCGGTACGGCTGCGCAGGCGCAGCGCGGGGCTGGTCGGGCTGATCACGCCCGAGCTGGAGAACCCCATCTTCCCGGCGCTCGCCCAGGTGATCGGCCAGGCGCTGACCCGGCAGGGCTACACCCCGGTGCTGGCCACCCAGACGCCCGGCGGTTCCACCGAGGACGAGCTCACCGAGATGCTCGTCGACCGTGGTGTCTCCGGCATCATCTTCGTCTCGGGGCTGCACGCCGACACCTCGGCCGATATGCAGCGGTACGAGCAACTGCGCGCCCAGGGCGTCCCTTTCGTCCTGGTCAACGGATTCTCGCCGAAAGTCCAGGCACCCTTCATCTCGCCCGACGACCGGGCGGCGATGCGGCTCGCGGTGACGCATCTGGTGTCACTCGGCCATCAGCGGATCGGTCTTGCGGTCGGACCCAAGCGTTTCGTTCCCGTACTCCGGAAGATCGAGGGCTTCCGCGCCACCGTGCAGGAGCAGCTGAACCTCACCTCGGACGAGGTGGAGGAACTGATTCAGCACTCGCTGTACACGCTGGAGGGTGGCCAGGCGGCCGCCTCCGCACTGATCGAGCGCGGGTGCACGGCGGTGGTGTGCGCGAGCGACATGATGGCGCTGGGCGCGATCCGGGCCGCGCGCAGGCTGTCGATGGAGGTGCCGCGCGACCTGTCGGTCGTCGGCTACGACGATTCGCCGCTCATAGCGTTCACCGATCCGCCGCTGACGACGATTCGGCAGCCGGTCACGGCGATGGGTCAGGCCGCGGTCCGCACCCTGCTCGAGGAAATCGGTGGCACACCGGCTCCGCACAGCGAGTTCGTCTTCATGCCGGAACTGGTCGTACGCGGTTCCACTGCCGCGGGCCCGGGTCCGGATCCGTCGTCCGCTTCCGGAATGGGCCCAGGGTCGCACACCCGCCCATAGGGTGCATCGTGTGCAGCCGGAAGCCGACGGGAGGATGATCGGAGAGAGGAACACATCCGGCAGAATCGATGCCTATGGGTGAATTCAGCGTGAAGTCACAGGAAGGCCGAACGACGGCCCCTCCGTCACCCATCGCGGACGAGGCGGCCCTCGAGGCGAAGCGGAACGACAGGCTGGCGAGACCGCGCTCGCTGCGGTCCCCCCGTAGGCCGCGCATCTGGTTCGAAGTCCTGCTGATCGCGGCCAGTTACTGGCTCTACTCGCTGGTGCGCAACGCCGTCCCCGAGCAGAAGGCCGCGGCCCTGGAAAATGCCGGCCGGCTCTGGTCGGTGGAGAGGTTCCTGGGCATCGCCGTCGAACAGACGGTCAACCACGCGGTGAATTCCGTGACATGGCTGGTCGTCTCGATGAACTACTACTACGCGACACTGCACTTCATCGTCACCATCGGTGTGCTGGTGTGGCTGTTCCGTTTCCATCCCGGCCGTTACGCGGCAGCGCGTCTGGCGCTGTTCGCAACGACGGGTGTCGCACTGCTCGGTTACTACCTGTATCCGCTCGCACCGCCCCGTCTGATGAACGGCGGGCACTTCACCGACACCGTGCTGGCGCACCACACCTGGGGTTCGATGGCCTCGGGCAACTTCAATAACATGTCGAACCAGTACGCGGCGATGCCGTCCATGCACATCGGCTGGTCGCTGTGGTGCGGGCTGACCGTCTTCGCGCTGGCGTCTGCGCCCTGGGCGCGGATCCTGGGCCTGCTCTACCCGGCGGTCACCCTGGTCGTGATCGTGTCGACGGCCAACCATTTCTGGCTCGACGCGATGGGCGGTACAGCCTGCCTGACGTTCGGTTTCGCGGTGTCGTACGCCTGGTACGGGGCGCTGCCGCACCACCTCGCGAAGCGGGTGCAGCTGCCGCGGGGGCGGGCGCGCCTGGCAGGGCTGAGCGCGGGAATACCGATCCGGGCGGGCCACCCCGCGGCGGACGTGGCGGCGCACCGCTGAGGGTTTCGCCGCGGGCCATCCGTGACTCGTCGGCCGACGCTTGAGAACGCCCGCCGGCCGACGCTTGAGGATCGAGCTCCGCCTCACGCCCCGTAGAACTGCTCCTCCACCACCGCGCGCGCCCGCCGCGTGATCCGCCGGTAGTCGTCCAGCATGTCCCCCACGTGCCCCGGCTCGTACCCCAGGTACCGCCCCACCGCCGTCAGCTCCCGCGGCCCCGAAGGGAACGTGTCCGCCGGGCGTCCGCGCACCAGCATCACCGCGTTGCGGACCCGAGTCGCCAGGACCCATGCCTCGTCCAGCGTCTGTGCGTCCTCGCCGGAGATCAGTTCCGCCGCGCACGCCGCGGCCAGCGCCTCGCGTGTGCGGGTCGTGCGCAGCCCCGGTTCCGCCCAGCCATGCTGCATCTGCAACAGCTGGACCGTCCACTCGACGTCGCTGAGCCCGCCCCTCCCCAGCTTCGTGTGGAGCGTCGGGTCGGCGCCGCGCGGCATCCGCTCGGACTCCATCCGGGCCTTGAGGCGGCGGATCTCGCGGACCGCGTCCTCCCCCAGCCCCTCCATCGGGTAGCGCAGGGGATCGATCAGGTCGATGAAGTCGCGGCCGAGCTCCGCGTCACCCGCCATGGGTTCGGCGCGCAGCAGGGCCTGGCTCTCCCAGATCAGCGACCAGCGCCGGTAGTACGCGTCGTACGACTTCAATGTGCGCACCAGCGGTCCGCTCTTGCCCTCCGGCCGCAGATCCGCGTCGACGAGCAGTGGCGGGTCGGCGGTGGGCAGCTGCAGCAGTCTGCGCATTTCGGCAACGACGGTGTTGGCGGCCCGGGACGCCTCCTGCTCGTCGACGCCCTCCCGCGGTGTGTGCACGAACAGGACATCGGCGTCGGAGCCGTAACCGAGTTCATGACCACCGAAGCGGCCCATGCCGATGACGGCGAACCGGGTGGGAAGGGTGTCGCCCCACTGTTCGCGTACGGCGGCGCGCAGCGCGCCCGCGATGGTGACCGCATTCAGGTCCGTGACCGCGTTACCGACCCGGTCGACGAGTGCGCCGTGGTCGAGTTCCGCGGGGTTCTCCTCCGTGCCGTACGAGCCGATGAGGTCGGCCGCCGTCGTACGGAACAGTTCGCGCCGTCGCACACCGCGGACCACCGCGACCGCCGACTCGGCGTCCTCGGACCGCCCCACCGCGGCCAGCACCTCCTGCTCCAGGTGATTCCGGCTGCGCGGCTTCAGCCCCTGCGGGTCGCCGAGGATCGCCACCGCCTCGGGCGCCCGCAGCAGCAGGTCGGGGGCGAGCCGGCCGGCCGACAGAACGCGGGCGAGGTTCTCCGCCGCCGCGCCCTCGTCGCGCAGCAGCCGCAGGTACCAGGGGGTCTTGCCGAGCGCGTCGGACACCTTGCGGAAGCCGAGGAGCCCGGCGTCCGGGTCGGCGGAGTCCGCGAACCAGCCGAGCAGCACCGGCAGCAGGGTCCGCTGGATCGCCGCCTTGCGGGACACCCCGGACGACAGCGCCTCCAGGTGCCGGAGCGCGGCGGCCGGATCGGCGTAGCCGAGGGCTTCGAGCCGGACGCCGGCTGCCTTCGCGCTGAGCCGGGTCTCGCCGGGTGCCAGCTGGGCCACGGCGTCCAGCAGCGGCCGGTAGAACAGTTTCTCGTGCAGCCGTCGCACCACGGACGTGTGCCGCTTCCACGCCTGGTTGATCTCGGCGATGGGGTCCATGCGCATCCCGAGGGAGCGCCCGAGCCGCCGCAGATCCGACTCGTCCTCGGGCACGAGGTGGGTGCGGCGCAGCCGGTAGAGCTGGATGCGGTGCTCCATGGCGCGCAGGAAGCGGTACGCGTCGTCGAACTGCGCGGCGTCCACCCGGCCGACGTAACCGCCCGCGGCGAGCGCCCGCAAGGCGTCCAGGGTCGAGCCGCTGTGCAGGGACGCGTCGCTGCGGCCGTGCACGAGCTGCAGCAGCTGTACGGCGAACTCGACGTCCCGCAGCCCGCCGGGCCCGAGCTTGATCTCGCGGTCGACGCGGTCCGCGGGGATGTTGTCGACGACGCGGCGGCGCATCTTCTGTACGTCGCCGACGAAATTCTCCCGGTCAGCTGCCTGCCAGACCATCGGCGAGACGGCTTCGACGTACTCCGCACCCAGTTCGGGGTCTCCGGCCACCGGCCGGGCCTTGAGCAGTGCCTGGAACTCCCAGGTCTTGGCCCAGCGCTGGTAGTACGCGAGATGTGAGGAGAGCGTCCGTACCAGCGGTCCGTTGCGGCCCTCGGGCCGGAGGTTGGCGTCGACCGGCCAGATGGTGCCCTCGACGGTCGTCTCGGAGCAGATTCGCATCATGTGCGCGGCCAGCCGGGTGGCGGCCTGGAGGGCCTTGCTCTCCCCCGAGCTGTCGACCGGTTCCGCCACGAAGATGACGTCGACGTCGGAGACGTAGTTCAGTTCGTGCCCGCCGCACTTGCCCATCGCGATGACCGCCAGCCGGCACAGGGCGGCGTCGGCGGGTGCGGCCGTCCGGGCGATGGCGAGCGCGGCCCGCAGGGTGGCGGTCGCCAGGTCGGCGAGTTCGGCGGCGGTCTCGGCGACGTCCGTCGTACCGCACACATCCCGGGCCGCTATGGCCAGCAGGCACCGGCGGTAGGCGATGCGCAGCGTGTCCGGGTCGTGGGCGTCCCCGAGCTCGTGCTCGAATTCGGCGACCCCGGGGTGCAGGTCCGTCGCCTCGTACATGACGAGCGCCTGCCAGTGGCGGGGGTGCCGGGCCAGATGGTCGCCGAGCGCCTCGGACGCCCCGAGCACCCCGAGCAGCCGGTCCCGCAGCGGCTTGGCGGACACGAGCGTGTCCAGCAGCATCTGCCGCTCGCCGGCATCCTCCGCCTCCACCAGCCGGACGAGTCCGCGCAGCGCCAGATCGGGGTCGGCGGTCGCCCCGAGCGCGTCGAGCAGCACCGGATCGGTGCGTACGGACGCCAGGGCGGGCTGGTCGAGCAGCCGCTCGGCGGCGGCGGGGTCGGTGAAACCGTGCCGCAGCAGTCGGGTGAACGTACTGCTTCTGCGCCCCGGCACCGTCGTCATTCCGTGCTCTCCTGCTCGCCGCTCGTTCCCGTCCCAGCATTCCGAGCCTAAGGGCTGTCCCGCAATCCCTGGCGGGCGCCCGACGACAGCTACGGCACCTCGCCGCGTTGTCGGAGCGCCCGAATACATCCAGTATGCGGACATTCCTCCGCCTTGCGATGCACCGCATCTGACGCCGCACGCTGATCCGCCAGGGATTGCGGGACAGCCCTTAGCCCGGTGCCGATGAATTCGTAGCGGGTGCGCCGTCCGTACTTCGCAGGCACGATCGCTTGCAGGACCTGTATCAGGAGGGCGCGACCATGTCCGGATCCGAACCCGTCTCCGAGCTGCAGCACGAGTACAGCGACAAGGGAGCCACCGCCCGCCCGTGGTCGGAAGCCGTGGGTGTGCTGACGCGGGCGGGGGTGTTCTGGCTGTCCACGGTCCGCCCGGACGGTCGCCCGCACGTCACTCCGCTGATCGGGCTGTGGACGAACGGCACGCTGCACTTCTGCACGGGCCCGACGGAGCGCAAGGCGCGGAACCTGGCGGAGAACCCGGAGGTCGTGCTGACGACCGGCACCAACACGCTGTCCCGGGGCTTCGACGTGGTGGTCGAGGGCCGGGCGGTCCCGGTGACGGACGAGACCCGGCTGACCCGGCTGGCGGAGCTCTGGGAGGAGAAGTACGGCGCGGACTGGCACTTCGAGGTCCACGCGGGCGCGTTCGCGAACGGTGCGGGCGGACGTGCCGACGTGTTCGGCGTGACCCCGCGCAAGGCATTCGGCTTCGGCAAGGGAGAGCCGTACAGCCAGACGCGCTGGCTCTTCGGCTGAGCGCCGAGGGCTGAGCGCCGACGCCTGGCGCAGGCCCGCGCAGCGGAACCGCGCGGGCCGCCAGGGCGTTGGCGGGACATGGTGATGATGTCGAGCCTGCTGTTCATGGCCGTACTGGTCCTGGTGCCGTTCCTGTTGGCATCGGCCCGTTACGTGGTCGTACGCACCGGCCGCCCCGACTGGTTACGCCGCGTCCTCGCGGCCCGCACCCCGCGTCACGGGCTGGGCGTGGGGGCCTCGGTCGCCGACGAACTGCACGCGTTCCTGAATTCGGCCAAGCGTGTGCAGATCGAGCACCGGGTGGAGGAGCAGGTCCTCAAGGACGACGCTCCGGACGGCGCACCGCCCCGGATGGGGGTGGATCTGGACGCGGGGACGGCCGTGTTCCACGCCGGTCCCGTACCACCGCCGTCCCTGTGCAAGCGCGCCGACGGATCACGCGGCGCCTGAGCGAGAACCGCTCAGGCGCCCCGGGACCGGCTACCTGCCGTTGCCGGCAACGGGCTTCGTACCGATGACGACGGTCGCGTACAGCTCGTCGGAGGTGACCACCCGCGCAGTCAGCCCGCTCCGGGCGACGGTCTCCTCGGCCCGCGCCGCCTGCCGTTCACTCGTCTCGACCAGCAGATGCCCGCCCGGCGCCAGCCACCGAGGCGCTTCGGCAGTCACTCTGCGCAGCACGTCGAGCCCGTCGCCCCCACCGTCGAGCGCCACCCTCGGTTCATGGACCCGGGCCTCCGCGGGCAGGAGTTCGACGTCCTCGCTGGGTACGTACGGCACATTGGCGAGCAGAATCCCGACGCGGCCGCGCAGCGAGGCGGGAAGCGGTTCGAAGAGGTCGCCCTCGTACACCTCCCCCACGCCGGCGACATTGCGGCGCGCGCACCGCACCGCGGCGGGTTCGACATCGCTGGAGTGCAGCTCGACCGGGTCCAGGGCGGCAGCGAGCGCGGCGCCCAGCGCACCGGAACCGCAGCACAGATCGACGACGACGGCGGGTCCGTCCGAGGGGCGCACGAGACCGACAGCCTGGTCGACGAGGAATTCGGTACGGCGCCGGGGGACGAAGACACCGGGGTCCACGCTGATCCGCAGACCGCGGAACTCGGCCCAGCCGAGGACGTGTTCGAGGGGGAGCCCGGCTGTCCGCCGGTCGACCATGGCCGCGAGTTCGGCCGGGTCCACTGCCGTGGAGAGGATCAACTCCGCCTCGTCCTCGGCGAATACACAGCCGGCGGCGCGAAGCCTGGTGACGATGACGGAGTAAGGGAGCGGTGTCGAGGAAAGCGACATGGAGCGGAGCCTTTCGGAATGCCGATGGGTGCTCCGCGGTCCGCCTATACCGGTCCGACCACGCAATCGTGAGAGATGAGCACCCAGCCTGATACAGCGGTAATGGGTCTCACCTCCTCGGTCCGTCCCCGTGCTGGGGTCGGTAACACTACCTGAATCGAGCCGGTGTGTCGGCGTCCAGGGTTCCGGAGATCCGGGCCGAAGTTGCGCGGCTCTCCACAGCCTTGCCCGATCCTCGTGGCACCAGTGCCGGCCGGAGGCAAAAGGGGCCGCCAGTGGTCGTCGTTGCTCTCCGTTACGGCCCCGGTTGATCACCCAGGCGGCTCAACTGGTCCAGCGTGATCCTGACTGTTGCTTGCGTCGGCGTGCATCCGCTCCGGCCCCGGAGCCAGCCGCAGCGGTGCAATGGCAAGATCCGGCCTCTCTTGCGACCCTGAACAGGTGGCACACCGCACCTCTCGGGATGAACCGAACGCCCGTCAACCGCCCGATGCGGTCCGGACTGACTACACGGGCGCGATCTACGGCTCGCTCCTGGCTGCATCGGTGGTGGCCGGGGCCAGCGCGCTCGGCCACTATCCACGCTTCGAGCTCGTGGTGCTTCTGCTGTGCACCGGTGGGGTGTTCTGGGCCGCGCACGTCTACGTCGATTTCGTCGGAGACCGATTGAGGCACCAGGCCATGACGTGGCGGGAGATCCGCCACGTCTGCGCTCGCGAGTGGCCGATCGTGCAGTCGGCCTTCCTGCCGGCCGCCGCTGTCGCGATCAGTCCGCTCCTGGGTCTGGGACTCGAAGGGTCGGCATGGCTCGCGCTGGGCGTCGCCGTGGCCCAGCAAGTCAGCTGGGCCAGTGCCGCTGTCATCCGGGCCGGCGCCTCTCGCGGTGCGGTGGCGTCCGTCGCTGTCGTCAACCTGGTGCTTGGGCTGATCATCGTGGCCGCCAAGGCCGCGCTCCAGCACTGAGTTCGTGAAAGCCGCCGAAACGACTTCGGGCCGACGGCACGGAACCGTCGGCCCGAAGCCGCGTACGTTCGCTCGGACAGCGCCGGCCTGTGGTTACAGCACCGGCAGCAGTGCCTTCAGCTCGAAGGCCGTGACCTCGGAGCGGTACTCCTCCCACTCCTGCTTCTTGTTGCGCAGGAAGAAGTCGAAGACATGCTCGCCGAGCGTCTCGGCGACCAGTTCGCTCTTCTCCATCAGCGAGATCGCCTCGCCGAGGTTCTGCGGCAGCGGCTCGATGCCCATCGCGCGGCGCTCGGCGTCGGACAGCGCCCACACGTCGTCGTCGGCGCCTGCCGGGAGTTCGTACCCCTCCTGGATGCCCTTGAGGCCCGCGGCGAGCAGCACCGCGTACGTCAGATAGGGGTTGGCGCCGGAGTCGATGGAACGGACCTCGACACGGGCCGAACCGGTCTTGCCGGGCTTGTACATCGGGACGCGGATCAGCGCGGAACGGTTGTTGTGGCCCCAGCAGATGTACGAGGGCGCTTCGCCGCCGGCGCCCGCGGCGCGCGAGGATCCTCCCCAGATGCGCTTGTACGAGTTGACCCACTGGTTCGTCACGGCGGAGATCTCCGCGGCGTGCTTCAACAGGCCCGCGATGAAGGAGCGACCGACCTTGGAGAGCTGGTACTCGGCGCCCGACTCGTAGAACGCGTTGCGGTCGCCCTCGAAGAGGGAGAGGTGGGTGTGCATGCCGGAGCCGGGGTGCTCCGAGAAGGGCTTCGGCATGAACGTCGCCTGCACGCCCTGCTCCAGCGCCACCTGCTTCATGACGAGACGGAAGGTCATGATGTTGTCGGCGGTCGAGAGCGCGTCCGCGTACCGCAGGTCGATCTCCTGCTGGCCGGGGGCGCCCTCGTGGTGGCTGAACTCGACGGAGATGCCCATGGACTCGAGCATGGTGATCGCCTGGCGACGGAAGTCCATGCCGACGTTCTGCGGGGTGTGGTCGAAGTAGCCGGAGCTGTCGGCGGGGGTCGGGCGGCTGCCGTCGACCGGCTTGTTCTTCAGCAGGAAGAACTCGATCTCCGGGTGGGTGTAGAAGGTGAAACCCAGGTCGGAGGTCTTGGCAAGGATGCGCTTGAGCACATAGCGCGGGTCGGCGAAGGACGGCGAACCGTCGGGCATCAGGATGTCGCAGAACATGCGCGCGGTGCCGGGGGCCTCCGCACGCCAGGGCAGGATCTGGAAGGTGCCCGGATCCGGCTTGGCGATCATGTCGGACTCGTACACCCGGGCGAAGCCCTCGATGGCCGACCCGTCGAAGCCGATTCCCTCGTCAAACGCCTGTTCCAGTTCGGCAGGGGCCACGGCAACGGACTTGAGATACCCGAGCACATCGGTGAACCACAGGCGCACAAAGCGGATGTCGCGCTCCTCAAGTGTCCTGAGGACGAATTCCTGCTGCTTGTCCATAGCCACATCCTTGCAGTTCAGACGGTCTGTGCACCACCGCCCGGGATAGGGAGAAGCTCCAGTATCACGACCCGGGATTTCACCCAGATTACGCACTCGACGTGAGATGGAGCACTCGGCCACCCACTACGATCGGCGGCCATGGTGTGCGGGCCTTCGAAGGAGAGGCCCCAGGGGTGGAGCGGCGTCTCAGCTGCCCCGCGCGCGCCGGATTCCCGATCCGTTCCTGTCCCTCCCCGCCCATTCGCAGAAGGACCGAAGGACCAGACGACATGAGCTTCGACCGCAGGACCCGCATAGAGCAGATGCGCACCACCGACGGTGCACGCGACCGTCGCAACCGCGCCCTCGCCATAGGGCTGAGCGCCCTTGTCGTCGCTGGTCTGGTCGCTTTCGGTTCCTACGCGCTGCTGGACAGGTCCGAGGCTGCGGACAAGACGAACGCCGCCGCGACCGATGAAGCGACGCCGTCCGCGGCGGAGAAGAAGGTGCTGGCCGCCGAGCCGATCGAAGGGCTCAAGACGTGGGACGCGAAGAAGCTGACCCGCAACCACGTCACCAAGGCGGTCACGTACCCGATGAAGCCTCCGGTCGGCGGTGACCACAGCCCCGTCTGGATGAATTGCGACGGCGAGGTATACAAGAAGGCGATCCCCGACATGAACGCCGTGCACTCGCTGGAGCACGGGTCGGTGTGGGTGACGTACACGGACAAGGCGTCGGCCGCCGACGTGGCCGAGCTCGCGGCCCTGGTCGGGAAGACGCCGTACTCGCTGATGAGCCCGTACCAGGACCAGGCCGGCACGATCATGCTGAGTGCCTGGGGCAAGCAGGTCACCGTGGACAGCGCCGATGACCCGCGGGTCGGCCGGTTCTTCGCCAAGTTCGTGCAGGGGGAACAGACCCCGGAGCCGGGTGCGGCGTGTACGGGCGGGCTGGGGTCCCAGTGACCGGTACGAAACAGTGGGTGGCCGGTTCCGCCGTCGCCCTCGCGCTGTTCCTCGCGGGGATGGCGACGGTCGCCTCGGCGCGGGACGACACGGCGGACGCGAAGCAGCCCGGAGCGGCCGCCGCGGCCGTCCGGGTGCCCGGCCCGGACTCGGCCGACGCAGGGTTCGCCCGCGACATGGCGGTCCACCATCAGCAGGCCGTGGAGATGTCCTTCATCGTGCGTGACCGTACGCAGGACGAGGAGGTACGCCGTTTCGCGTACGACATCGCCAATACCCAGGCCAATCAGCGGGGCATGCTGCTCGGCTGGCTGGATCTGTGGGAGTTGCCGAAGGTGGCCGCCGGGCAGGAGCCGATGGGGTGGATGACGCCCCACGGTGGACACGGCGCGCACGGTGATCACGGCATGGACGGCATGGACGGCATGGGGGACGCGGGCGGGTCGGACGGCGCCTTCACCGCGCATGACGGCGCCCTCATGCCCGGCATGGCCACCCGGACCGAACTCGACCGGCTCAGGAAGGCGAGCGGCAAGCAGGCCGAGATCCTGTTCCTGCAACTGATGACCGACCACCACAAGGGTGGCGTCGCCATGGCGCGCGGCTGCGCCGAGCTCTGCACGGTGAAGGCGGAGAAGCGGCTCGCCCGGGGCATGGTCGAGGCTCAGCAGTCCGAGCTGGACGCGATGGCGCAGATGCTGGCGGCGCGCGGGGCGAAGCCCAGGTCCTGAGGCATTCCGCCGGTCGCGAAGCGGCATGGATGCACCCGAATGGGTGATAGCGGTCGCGCGCCCCGAACGGGCCCATGACGATGGGTTCGCTCGGGGTCGGACCGTAGTGCCCATCGGCACCAGGAGGAATTCCTCATGACCACCGCCAAGGACATCATGCACACCGGGGCCCACTGGATCCCCGCGCACGAGACGCTCGACCGCGCCGCCCAGATGATGCGCGAACACAACGTCGGTGCACTGCCGATCTCGGCCAGCGGCGAGAAGGACCGGATGGTCGGCATCCTCACGGACCGCGACATCGTGGTCGGCTGTGTGGCGATGGGCCACGATCCGTCGAAGGTGACCGCGGGCGAACTCGCCCAGGGAACGCCGCGCTGGATCGATGCGAACGCAGAGGTGAACGAGGTTCTGGAGGAGATGCAGAGCCACCGGATCCGCCGGCTCCCGGTGGTCGAGAACAAGGTGCTGATCGGCATGATCAGCGAGGCCGACCTCGCCCGGCACCTTTCCGAGGACCAGATCGCCGCCTGGGCGGAGAAGGTCTACGCCCGCGGCTGACCGGCGTTCGGCAGCGCGCCACTGCGGGCCCGGCACCCCTGACAACGGGGGGTGCCGGGCCCGCGTGCGAGGTATACCCAGCGGGGGTAGGGTCCGTGACATGGGCCCGAAACAGAGTGCGACGTACGGACAGCTGTTGCTGTTTGCCGCGCTGCTGTTCGGGATCTTCACCATGCACACCGTCGGGCATCCGGCGGAACACAGCGGCCATGAGGCTGTGGTGACGACAGGCCACGTGCGGGACCAGGGAGCTCAGGGGATACACCCGGCGAGCGCCATGACGGAGCCCTCGGTGGAGCACTCCTCCGCCCCGCCCCTGCCGAGGGGCGACAGCACGGACCCGATGGCAGTCTGTCTCGCCGTGCTGGGCGCCTGGGGTCTCGCCCTGCTCGCCGGCCGGCTGATGGCGCTCCGGACCGCGGAGCATCTCCTCGTGGCCGCCGGGGCGCTGTTGTCGCGTGCGCTGCGGTCCGGCCCCTCGCCCGCGACGAGGGTTCCCGCCCGGTTGTCGGTGCTTCGGATATAGGGAGCGGGTCGCTCCGCATCCCTCCTTCAGCCCACGCCGACAGCATCAGAGGTGTTCCAGCCATGCCCACTCAACCCACTCGACGCGCCGTGCTCGGCGCCGGAATCGCCATGGCCGGCACGGGAGTTCTGGCCGCCTGTTCCAGTGGTACGGACCCGCAACGGCACGCCGCGAACCCTGGCCCCACACATCACGACGCCATGAACCACAGCCCGTCGCCCGCGTCGGGGAGCCGCGGAGAGTACATCTCTCCCGGCGATGCGGAGGTCGCGGCGGTCGAGGCGAAGCGAGGCTCCGGCCCCGTACGGAAGATCAACCTCACCGCCACCCCAGGCCGCCTCGATCTGGGCGGCGGGCTCACCGTGAACTCCTGGTCCTTCGGGGACCGGCTGCCCGGCAAGGAAGTCCGGATCACCGCGGGCGACACCCTGGCAGTCACCCTCGCGAACCACCTGCCGACGTCGACCACCGTGCACTGGCACGGCCTCCATGTGCGCAACGACATGGACGGTGTTCCCGAGCTGACCCAGTCGGCCGTCAAACGGAGCGCGGAGTTCACGTACCGATTCGCGGTGTCGCAGTCGGGGACGTACTGGTTCCATCCGCACCAGGGTGTCCAGCAGGACCGCGGTCTGTACGCACCACTGATCATCGATGATCCGAAGGAGCCCCTGTCGTACGACAAGGAGTGGGTCGTCGTGCTCGACGACTGGGTCGACGGAGTGGAGGGTTCCACTCCGGAGGAAGTGCTGGCCGAGCTCAGCCACGGCATGGGTGGCATGGAACACGGCTCTTCTGGGGCCGATGACAAGCCCCGCTCCGGGTCCGGGCCCTCGCGGGTGCTGAGGAGCGCCCCGAGCGAACTGCTCGGCGGTGACGCGGGCGATGTCGACTACCCGTACTACCTGATCAACGGCCGCGTCCCGAAGGACCCGACCACGTTCACCGCGAAGCCCGGCGACCGGATCCGGGTGCGCATCATCAACGCGGGCGGCGACACCCCGTTCCGCGTCGCGCTCGGCGGCCACCGGATGACCATCACCCACGCGGACGGCTTCCCGGTCCGACACACCACCACGGACGCACTGCTGCTGGGCATGGGCGAGCGGTACGACGTGCTGGTCACCGCCCGGGACGGGGTGTTCCCGCTGACGGCGGTCGCCGAGGGCAAGAGGGCGTCGGCGCTGGCCCTGCTCCGTACCGGCGGCGGCGCGGCGCCGGCCGCCTCCGTGCTGCCCGAGGAGCTGACCGGGCAGCTGGTGTCGGCCTTCGAGCTGAAAGCGGACGAGTCGGTGGCGCTGGCCACCCGCAAGCCCGACCGGACGATCCGGATCAAGATGACCGGCGGCATGAGGGCGTTCGACTGGGGCTTCGACCACCAGAAGTACGACCCCGCCCGGCGCCATGGGGTCAGGCCGGGAGAGCGGGTCCGGCTGGAGTTCTACAACATCACGGAGATGTGGCACCCGATCCATCTGCACGGGCACACGTTCGGCCTCGCGGGACGTGCGGGACCGCGCTCGGTACTGGGCAGGGCTCCCGGGGCGCGCAAGGACACCGCGATCGTTCTGCCCAACAGGTCGGTGGCCGTGGAGTTCGACGCGAACAACCCGGGGCTGTGGATGCTCCACTGCCACAACGTCTACCACTCGAACATGAACATGATGACGGTCCTCGGCTACCGCCGCTGACCCGGTCCTGGCGGGCCGCGTCGGCCGCGGCAGCGAAAGTGCGGCCCGCCAGGATATCGCGTCAGAAAGACGATTACACTGAGGCGCGTGCCTCAACTACGCCTCGCTCTGAATCAGATCGACTCGACCGTCGGTGACCTCGTCGGCAACGCCGAGGCGATCGTCCACTGGACCCGGCACTCCGCCGAACAGGGCGCCCATCTGGTGGCGTTTCCCGAGATGGTGCTGACCGGTTACCCCGTCGAGGACCTGGCCCTGCGGTCGTCCTTCGTCGAGGCGTCGCGGAACGCGCTGGTTGCGCTCGCCGCCCGCCTCGACGCGGAGGGCTTCGGGGAGCTGCCGGTCGTCGTCGGCTACCTCAACCGTTCCGAGAAGGCCCAGCCGCGCTACGGCCAGCCTGCCGGCTCTCCGCAGAACGCCGCCGCGGTGCTGCACCGTGGGCGGGTCGCGCTGTCCTTCGCCAAGCACCACCTGCCCAACTACGGGGTCTTCGACGAGTACCGGTACTTCGTGCCGGGCGATTCGATGCCCGTCGTACGGGTCCACGGGGTCGATGTGGCGCTCGCGATCTGCGAGGACCTCTGGCAGGACGGCGGCCGGGTGCCTGCCGCGCGCGCCGCCGGGGCCGGGCTGCTGCTGTCGATCAATGCCTCGCCGTACGAGCGGGACAAGGACGACACCCGGCTGGAACTGGTCCGCAAGCGGGCACAGGAGGCCGGCTGCACCACCGCCTATCTGGCGATGATCGGCGGGCAGGACGAGCTGGTCTTCGACGGCGACTCGATCGTCGTCGACAAGGACGGCGACGTGATCGCCCGTGCCCCGCAGTTCGCCGAGGGCTGCGTCGTCCTCGACCTGGAGCTGCCCGCCGCGGCGCCCGAGGCGCCGTCAGGGGTGGTGAACGACGGACTGCGGATCGACCACGTGGTCCTCTCCGACGAGCTCCTCCCCGCCTACGAGGCGGAGCTGACCGGCGGCTACGCCGAGCGGCTCGACGACGACGAGGAGCTGTACTCCGCGCTGGTCGTGGGCCTGCGTGCGTACGCCGCCAAGAACGGCTTCAGCAGTGCACTGATCGGGCTGTCCGGCGGGATCGACTCGGCGCTCGTCGCGGCCATCGCGTGCGATGCGCTGGGCGCGCAGAACGTGTACGGCATCTCGATGCCCTCGAAGTACTCCTCGGACCACTCCAAGGGCGACGCGGCGGAGCTGGCGCGCCGTACCGGGCTGAACTTCCGCACCGTATCGATCGAGCCGATGTTCGACGCGTACATGAAGTCGCTGGGGCTCACCGGTCTCGCCGAGGAGAACCTCCAGTCGCGACTGCGCGGCACGATGCTGATGGCCGTCTCCAACCAGGAGGGCCAGATCGTCCTCGCCCCGGGCAACAAGTCGGAGCTGGCGGTCGGCTACTCGACGCTGTACGGGGACTCCGTCGGCGCGTACGGGCCGATCAAGGACGTCTACAAGACGTCGATCTTCCGGCTGACGAAGTGGCGCAACCGGGCCGCGGAGGAACGCGGCCAGACCCCGCCGATCCCGGAGGCGTCCATCACCAAGCCGCCCAGCGCCGAGCTGCGGCCCGACCAGGTCGACACGGACTCGCTGCCCGACTACGACGTGCTGGACCGGATCCTGGAGCTGTACGTCGACCAGGACCTGGGGCTGGAGTCGATCGTGGCGGCCGGGTTCGACGAGACGCTGGTGACGAGGACGCTGCGGATGGTGGACACCGCGGAGTACAAGCGGCGGCAGTACCCGCCGGGCACGAAGATCTCCCCGAAGGGCTTCGGCAAGGACCGGCGGCTGCCGATCACCAATCGGTGGCGCGAGTCGGGGTGAGCGGCGACATCCCTCACGTGTCTACCGGGAGTGAATCCATGGGATGTCGCGCTTGCTCAGGAACCACTCCGCCGGGGACGTGGGCTCGTCGGTGCCGTGCTGGTGGATGTAGGCGTCGCGGCGTATGTGGTCAGGACCGAGGCCGAGCGCCCCGAGCTGCTTCTCGACAGCGCGCACCATGCCCGAGGGTCCGCTGACGTAGACCTGGCGGCTGGGTCGGTTACGGGCGTACTCACCGACCTGTCGCAGCAGTTCGGCGTCGGCGTCCTCCGGTTCCCCGCCCTCCGGTGGCAGCGCCGCTGTGACGTCCAGCCAGTCGTACGTCTTGGCCAGCCGCTCCAGGCCGTCGAGGTCGTAGACATCGCGCTCGCTGCGGGCGCCGAGGATGAGCCTCACTTCGCCCGGCCGGGGCAGGGCCCCGGCCGCCTTGATGATCGCCTTCACCGGCGCCCAGCCGGTACCCCCGGCCACGCACAGCAGACCGTGACCGGAATCGAGCGGCAGGGTCATGCTGCCGGTCGCGGGGCCGAGACGGACGCTGCCTCCGGAGCGGACCCGGTCCACCAGTGCGGTGCTCAGTCGGCCGCGCTCGATGCGGCGC
The DNA here is from genome assembly GCF_040683105.1 of Streptomyces sp. NPDC051020. Lineage (NCBI taxonomy): Bacteria > Bacillati > Actinomycetota > Actinomycetes > Kitasatosporales > Streptomycetaceae > Streptomyces > Streptomyces sp. NPDC051020. Next base: position 95,047 of record NZ_JBFBCG010000017.1, read on the forward strand.
ACATGGAATTCCAGGGTGCCGTCGATGCGCGGAGCATTGGCGATCGAGTACGGGCGCCAGACCTGGGGCACCTCGGGCACGGTCAGCGCGGCGTGCTGACCGGCCTCGAAGGGATAGGGAAGGTGCGGGCGCACCGTGAGAACCGCGATGTCATCGGTGCGCAGCTCGTGGTGGACGACCTCCGCGTCCCACCAGCGGGGCGTCGACTCGGGGACCTCTTCGGCCGCAGCGATCATCACTTGCGAGATGAGGCCGTAGGCCGCGACCCACGCCTCCTCGACCTCCTGCGTCCAGGCGTCGCCGGCAAACACCTTCAGCGCCGCGATGAGGCTGGCGCCCACGGCCGGGTAGTGCTCGGGACGGGTATCGAACGTGCGGTGGTCGAAGCCGAGGGGGCGCAGGTACGCCACGAGGGCTTCGGGGTCGGCGGTGTTCATGGCTGCCGCAGTGAGCGCGGCGAAGAGCCGGTCCTGCTGCTCGTCCATCTGCTCCGGGAACATGTGGCGGACGCCAGGGTTGTGGTGAAACAGGTGAGCGTAGAAGTACTTGCTCAGCTGATTCGCAGGCCGTTCGACGACAGAGAAGCTCCACTCGATGAGCGCAGCATTTATGGACATGAGGGGCAGTAATATCCGCGATCTCCAGGCCCCTTCACACTATGTGTGCCCCGCACAAGCCCCCGACCGGGCAGATCTCAGAGTTCGACGCGGGCGGCGATCGGGAGGTGGTCGCTGTCCGTCGCCGGGAGCGTCCACGACGACTTCGGCTCGACGCCCTTCACCATGATCTGGTCGATCCGGGCCATCGGGGACGACGCCGGCCAACTGAAGCCGAAACCGTCGCCGGCCGCGCCCTGGGTGGACCTCATCTGCGAGGTGACCTCATTGAGCGAGCGGTCGTTCATCGTGCCGTTGAGGTCACCGAGCAGGATCACCTTGCCGAGGCGTTCGTCGGCGATGGCCTCGCCCAGGGCGTCCGCGCTGTCGTCGCGCTGGTTGGCGGTGAATCCGGCGTGCAGCTTGACCCGTACGGACGGCATATGGGCCACATAGACGGCGACCTCACCCTTGGGCGTCGTCACCGTGGAACGCATCGCCCGGGTCCAGCCCATCTTGATGTCGACCGGCCGGGTGTTGCTCATCGGGTACTTGCTCCACAGGCCGACGGTCCCCTGCACCGAGTGGTACGGGAAGCGGTCGGCGAGCGCCGCCTCGTACGTGGACACCTGGCCGCTCGGCAGCTCCTGCAGGGCGATGATGTCGGCACCGGAGCCCGCGACCTTCCGGGCGGTGCCCGTGGGGTCGGGGTTGTCGGCGTTGACGTTGTGGGTGGCCACGGTGAGGTCGCCGCCGCTGCCCGACTTGTCGGTGAGCAGCCCGCCGAAGAGGTTGAGCCAGACCATGACCGGCAGCAGCAGGGCGATCAGCGCGGTCGCCGAGCGACGCACCAGGCCCAGGATCAGCAGCAGCGGGACGAACACGCCGAACCACGGCAGGAACGTCTCGCTGAGGCTGCCGAGGTTGCCGATGGTGTTCGGGATCTCCGCATGGAACGCCATCACGAGGGTGAGGAGCACCGCGCAGGCGGCAAGGACGATGCCGCGCCGCCACATCCCCTTGCCACTCGTCCATCTGTCGCGCAGGTGCCGGAAGCGGGACTCGGTGCGCTGCGGTCCCGCGCTGCCGTTCCCGGTGTCCGCCCTGTACTCCTGCACCATTGCGCCGTCCTCACTGCTTCGCCGTACCCATCGCCGCGCTCCCCGACCCTAGGCGATGAGCAACGCCTTTCCTGCCGCCCACGACGGCCGTACTGTCACGAGGACGAAGGACGCGGTCCGGCGAGTTCCGGCCTGAGCGATCTTGTGAGCGTTGTGACACAACGCTGACACTCGGGCAGAGCCGGGCGTGTCATGCCTGGCCTGCGCTTTTGCCGGACAGAAGGGTGGCGGGGGCGGTTGCCCGGGCGGGGACCGGGGTGGTGTCGGGAGCCGGGCGCGGCGCCAGGCCCTCGACCAGCGTCCGGATGATCCGGTCGGCGAGGTCCTCCGGGAGTGGCGCGTCGGGCCGGTGAACGGTCCGTACGAGCATGGGACCGACGAACAGGTCGTCCATCAGCTCCACGTCCAGGTCCGCCCGGAGTTCGCCCGCTTCGACCGCCCGCCGCACGGCCGCCACCATCGCGACCCGCCGCGGTGCTATCACCGTGCACTGGTACTCGGCCCACAGCTTGGGGTGGCTCTTCATCTGCGCGAAGACGTTGTGGAGGAGGGCCGAGGAGCGCTGGGCGAGTCCGCGCCTGCGCAGCGACTCCAGCATCACGCGGAGGTCGCTGAGCCCGGCGGTGCCGGAGATCTTCGGTTCCGGGGGTTCGATGGCGCGCAGCACATCGACGAAGAGCTCTTCCTTGCCGCTCCAGCGCCGGTAGATGGTGGCCTTGCCGACGCCTGCGGTCCGGGCGATGCGCTCGATGGACAGCCCGGCGAGCGGTTCGCCGGCCTCCAGGAGCTCGACGACGGCGTCCAGGATCGCCCGCTCCGCCGCCGCACTGCGCGGTCGGCCGCGCCGCGGTTCCCGGTCCTCGTCCTGCGCCTGCACCTGCACCTGGCTCCACCTCTTCGCCGCGCCCGTCCGGGTTCCTGTCCCGATTCTCACCGACCGGGGCGGTGTCCTGCTCCCTGCCCCGGCCGGCCCGGTCTGTCCGGGGTGACCGGGGTGACCGGGGCGGGGCTTTTCAGCCGTCCGGACCCGTGGCCGTCATGGCGTCATCGGCGCGCGCCCACAGGCACGGCCCGGTCGTCGTCGCCCTGTCCGGACCGCTGCCCGGCGGGCGGCTTGCCCGGCAGGAAGATTCCGACCACGAGCGCACCGATCAGGGCGACGCACGCGGAGCCGAGGGCGGTGACGTGCATGGCGCTGACAAACGCGTCGTTGGCCGCGCCGACCAGCGGAGCGCCCGCCGGACCGAGCTTCTCCGCGATGCCGAGGGTCGCCTCGATCGACTCCCCCGCCGCGTCCCTGGCCGCGGCCGGGAGCGTACCGAGGTGGCCCTCGATGTCACCGCGGTAGACGGTGGACAGCACCGAGCCCAGGACGGCGATCCCGAGCGCTCCGCCGACCTGCCGGAACGTGTTGTTGATGGCCGATCCGGAACCGGCCTTCTCGCGCGGCAGCGCCTGCATCACGGCGACGGTGACGGGCGGCATGACATGAGCCATGCCGGTGCCCTGAACGAAGAAGACCAGACACATCACCCAGATGGGTGTGGTGGCGTCGAAGAGTGCGAACGCCGACAGTCCGACCGCGACCAGCAGCATGCCGGCCGTGCACACCGCACGGGAGCCGAACCGCTCGACGACCAGCCGGGCGCGCGGCGCGAAGATCATCTGCGCGGCGGCCAGCGGCACGATCAGGAGTCCGGACTGCAGGGCGCTGTAGCCGCGCACGCTCTGCAGGTAGAAGGCGGAGAAGAAGGTCACGCCCATCAGCGCGAAGAAGACCAGCGCCACAGCGGCGACGGCGGCGGAGAACGCGCCGTTCTTGAAGTACGTGATGTCGATGGCCGGGTGGCTGCTGCGCTTCTCGTGCCAGACGAATCCGGCCAGGACGACGAGACCGCCGAAGATCGAGAGGAGCACGACGGCGTCGCCGAAGTCGGCGAGTTCGCCGCCGCGGATGATGCCGAACACCAGCAGGACCAGACCGACGATGGAGAGGAGGACCCCGAGCGGGTCGATCCGGCCCGGCTTCGGGTCCCGGGAGTCCGGCACCAGCACCGCCATCGCGATCAGCGCGATGACGACGACGGGCACGTTGACCAGGAAGATCGAGCCCCACCAGAAGTGTTCGAGCAGCAGTCCGCCGGTGATCGGGCCGATGGCGATGCCCAGGCCGACGCTGGCGGCCCAGATGCCGATCGCCTTGGGCTGCTCGTCGCGCTCGAAGACGTTCATCAGGATCGCGAGTGTGGCGGGCATCACGAACGCGGCGCCGAAGCCCATCACGGCGCGCCAGGTGATGAGTTCGCCGGGCGAACCGGACATCGCGGCGAGCGCCGAGCCGATGCCGAACAGCAGGATGCCGAAGAGCAGGACCTTCTTGCGGCCGATGCGGTCGCCGAGCAGACCGGCGGTGAAGAGGAGTCCGGCGAAGACCAGCGTGTACGAGTTGATCGCCCACTCCAGCTCGCTCTGGGTGGCTCCGAGCCCGGTGGGCGACGGGCTCGCGATGGTCTTGACCGCGACGTTCAGGATCGAGTTGTCCAGCACCACGATGAGCAGACTGAACATCAGAACGGTGAGGATCACCCAGCGGCGGCGATGGATCGTCTCGGGAACACGGGGCACGGCGGCCGGAGGGCCGGAGGGTATCGACATGGCGGCGAGCGTATCCCATTTCGATACGAGACCGTCTCGTATTGGAAAGTCTTTGCCCGGTCGTGCCCACTTCCCGTGGACGGCGCGGGATGCCACCATGGACGGGATCCGGGGACGCCGTCAGGGCGCCTCGAGATGACGAAGGAGCCGTTGGCAATGACGCTTCAGGCTGCGCAGAACCAGCCCGCAACCCCCGCGGGGGCCCCCACCGACAGCAGCAAGGCGCTGTACGGAGGCAAGAGCGCTCGCCGCATCACCGTCCACGACATCGCCGCCGCCACCGAGCGCGGCGAGAAGTGGCCCATGCTCACCGCCTACGACGCGATGACCGCGTCCGTCTTCGACGAGGCCGGCATCCCGGTCATGCTCGTCGGCGACTCCATGGGCAACTGTCACCTCGGCTACGAGACCACCGTGCCCGTCACGATGGACGAGATCGCCATCCTCTCCGCCGCCGTCGTACGGGGCACCAAGCGCGCCCTCATTGTCGGCGACCTGCCCTTCGGGGCGTACCAGGAAGGGCCCGTCCAGGCCCTGCGCAACGCCACCCGGCTGGTCAAGGAGTCCGGCGTCGGGGCGGTCAAGCTGGAGGGCGGCGAGCGGTCGCTCCCCCAGACCGAGCTGCTCGTCTCGGCCGGCATCCCGGTCATGTCGCACCTCGGTCTGACCCCTCAGTCCGTGAACACCATGGGCTACCGGGTGCAGGGCCGCAGCGACGAGGCCGCCCACCGGCTGATCAGGGACGCCAAGGCGGCGCAGGACGCGGGGGCGTTCGCCGTCGTCCTGGAGCTCGTACCGGCCGAGGTCGCCGCCGAGATCACCCGCAGTCTGCACATCCCGACCGTCGGCATCGGCGCCGGTCCCGACACCGACGCCCAGGTGTTGGTCTACACCGACATGGTGGGGCTGACCGGCGGCAAGGTCCCGCGCTTCACCAAGCAGTACGCGAACATGCGCAAGGTGCTCGGTGACGCGGCGAAGGAGTTTGCAAACGAGGTCGTCGGCGGCACGTTCCCGCAGCCGGAGCACACCTTCCACTAGGTCCTTCCGGACGAGAGGTCCCCGGACATGACCGGTCCCCTCCGGGGGATCACTGGCCACTGCCCGCGCAACGACAGCCCGCCGACTTCCCCCATCGGCGGGCTGTCGGCGTGCGCCGGCCGCTGCAGGCGTTCTGTAGGCGGCCCTGTCGGCAGGATGTCGGTGGGCTGTCGGTGGCGGCTGGTCCCATGGTGGACATGACGCGAATCGACAAGAACCCCAGGAGCGGCGGCAACGCCGTCGAGGTGCGGGGGCTGGTCAAGCACTACGGCTCGACCAAGGCGCTGGACGGCGTGGACCTCGATGTGCGCGAGGGCACCGTCCTCGGTGTGCTCGGCCCCAACGGCGCCGGCAAGACCACCCTCGTACGCTGCCTGTCCACGCTGATCGTTCCCGATGCCGGACACGCCACCGTGGCCGGCTACGACGTGGTGAAGCAGCCGCGACAGCTGCGCCGCGTCATCGGCCTGACCGGCCAGTACGCCTCGGTCGACGAGAAGCTCTCCGGCTGGGAGAACCTCTACATGATCGGGCGCCTCCTCGACCTGCCCCGCTCGTCCGCGCGGGCCCGCGCCGACGAGCTGCTGGAGCGGTTCTCTCTCACCGAAGCCGCCAAGCGGCCCGCGATGAACTACTCCGGTGGCATGCGGCGCCGGCTCGACCTGGCCGCCTCGATGATCGGCAGCCCGGCCGTGCTGTATCTGGACGAGCCGACGACGGGGCTCGACCCCCGGACCCGTAACGAGGTCTGGGACGAGGTGCGGCGGATGGTCGCGGAAGGGGCGACCGTGCTGCTCACCACCCAGTACATGGAAGAGGCCGAGCAGCTCGCCAACGAGCTCACCGTCATCGACAAGGGCAGGATCATCGCCAGCGGCGGGGTCGACGAGCTCAAGGCGAAGGTCGGCGGCCGCACCCTGCAGGTCCGGCCCACGGACCCGGGCCGGCTGCCCGCCATGGCCCGGGCGCTCGCCGAGGCCGGCCTCGACGGGGTGGCTGGTTCACAGGCCGTCCCGGACGAGGGCATGTTGTACGTACCGATCCTCAGCGACGACCAACTGACCGCCGTCATCGGCCTGTTCGCCGACCGCGGTCTCTCCATCGCGCACATCGCCACCGTGCTGCCCAGCCTGGACGAGGTATTCCTCGCCATCACCGGCGAGAAGACCACGCCGTCCGTGACCGAGACGATTCCCGAGGAGGTCGCGGCATGAGCACGGCGACTCTGACACCCGACGCCCCGACCGGCTCCGCACCGGCGAAGGTCCTCCCCGACGAGGGCCGGATCGGACTGCGCGGCAATCTGCGGCACATCGGGGCGCTGGTGCGGCGCAATCTGCTCCAGATCAAGCAGGACCCGGAGTCGATGTTCGACGCGCTCCTGATGCCGGTCATCTTCACGCTGCTGTTCGTGTACGTCTTCGGCGGCTCGGTCGGCGGGAGCCTGGGCGGCGGCCGGCAGGAGTACATCAACTATCTGATCCCCGGTCTGATGGCGATGATGGGCATGAACATCGCCTCAGCGGTCGGCACCGGTGTCAATGACGACTTCCGCAAGGGCGTCATGGACCGGTTCCGGACCATGCCGATCGCCCGTTCCTCGGTGCTGATCGCAAAGATCGTGGTCGAGCTCGGCCGGATGATGGTCGCCACGGTGATCCTGCTGGCCATGGGCTTCGCTCTCGGCCTGGAGATCAAGACCTCGGTGGTCGGTCTGCTGGAGGCGGTCGCACTGTCGGCGGTGTTCGGCGCCGCCATCATGTGGATCTTCATCCTGCTCGGGCTGTCCCTCAAGACGTCCCAGTCGGTTCAGGCCATGGGGTTCCTCGTGCTGATGCCACTGCAGTTCGGTTCATCGATCTTCGCCCCGCCGGCCACGATGCCCGGCTGGCTCCAGGCCTTCACCGACTACAACCCGCTGTCCAATCTCGCGGACGCGGCGCGCGGGCTGATGCTCGGCGGTCCGGTGGCGCACTCGGTGTGGCTGACGCTCGGCTGGGCCGCGGCCATCACCCTGGTGACGGCGCCGCTCGCGGTCGCCAAGTTCCGCAAGAGGACCTGACGCGCCCCTCCGGTTCACTCCCGGTACGCGTCGACCAGGGCGACGGCCTCCTCCAGGGCGAGGCCGTCGCCCTCGGCGTACGCGGAGTCGTACGCGGCCTCGCCGAGGACCGCCGAGGCCAGGGCTTTTGCCCGCGCCAGGTTGTCCCGCTCCATCGACGTCGGCACATGTCCGGCCGGCAGCAGTCGCGAGCCCGCGCCCAGCAGCCGTGCGGCGAGCCCGGCCGCCGGTTCGTCGCCGAGTCCGGCCAGGGCCCTGGCCACGGTGACGAGATGGATGACGGTCAGCTGCGGCGCGACCATCTGCGAGAGCGGGTCCCCGGACCGGGCCAGCGCCGTCCTGCCGCGGGCCAGCGCGTCGGCGTACAGCCCCTCCTGATTGTCCAGCCAGGCCATGGCTCCCAGCACGAAGCCTTCGAAGATGGCCATGGTCTCCGAGCGGAAGTGGTCAAGCAGAGCGAGCATCTGCTCGCGGGCCTCGGCCGTCCGGCCGGAGCGGCCCAGCCACATGGCGAGAAAGAGCCGGGCTGTGGGCATCGCCTCGTGGCCCGCCTGTGGTCCCTGGGAGAGCACGTCCCGCAGGATCCGCTCGCCCTCCGCGCCGCGGTCGAGCTCGGCGAGGACCGAGGCGTAGCGGGTACGGAGCACCGCCACCTGGGACTGCGCGCCGAGCTTCTCGGCATAGCCGATCGCGGCCAGGAAGTCCTCGGCGGCGCAGGCGTATTCGCCGCACCGCTCGTTCGCCTCGCCCCGCGAGGAAAGTGCTTCGGCGGCGCCCCAGTCGTCGCCGAGCCGGCTGAAGATCTCCAGGCTCTCGTCGGCGTCGATGCGCGCCTCGTCCGACCAACTGGGGCGGTTGGCCAGCACATTGGCACGCATCTGGAGCGCGGCGGCCAGTTCCCAGTCGTAGCCCAGCTCGCGGCAGGAGCGGACCGTCTCGTCCAGCAGCTCGCGCAGCTCGCCCATGTCCCCGGTGAGCATGACCGCGAAGAACCAGAGTGATGCCGGAGCGCGGCAGGTCTGCGGCTGGCCCGGGTGATACGTGTCGGCGATGACACGGAGCCGCGCCATGCTCGCCTCGTCGGTCCATTCGTCCAGGGCGTGGTCCATGCTGACCAACTGGACCAGCGCCACCCCGCGCCTGGCCTCCTGGAGCAGGTCCGGCGACATGGGCGGCGGCGCATCGGTGCAGCGTTCGTGCATCGACGGTGCGGGAGCGGCGGGTGAGGTGAAGGGGTCGGGGCCCAGCGCGGCGGCGGCGTCCGCCCACTGCAGGGCGTCCGCCCGCAGGCCGCGCATCTGCCAGTACCAGGAGAGCGAGAGCACCATGCAAAGCGCCTCCTGCTCGTCGCGGGTGGCGACGGCGTGGCGCAGCGCGGTGCGCAGATTCTCGTACTCGCGCTGCAGGAGGTCGATGGCGGCCCGCTGTCCGGCGCCCCGGAGTTCGGGGTCGGTGGTACGGGCCAGTTCCCGGAAGTGCACCAGGTGGTGCCGCTCGACGGTGGCCCGCTCCCCGGCCTCGTCGAGCCGCTCGGCGGCGTACTCGCCGACGGTCTCCAGCAACCGGTAGCGCATTTCGCCGTCGTCGGCGGGTGCGGCGACGACGAGGGACTTGTCGACGAGTGAGCCGAGCAGTCCGGCGACCTCGCGCGCGTCCTGCGGCCCGTCCGCGCAGACCGCTTCGGCCGCGGCGAGCGTGCAGCCGCCTGCGAAGACCGACAGCCTGCGCAGGACGGCGCGTTCGGACGGGTCGAGAAGATCCCAGGACCAGTCGACGACGGCACGCAGCGTCTGCTGGCGCGGCAGCACGGTACGGGCCCCGCTGGTCAGCAGGCGGAACCGGTCGTCGAGCCGGTCGGCGATCTGGCGCGGGCTGAGCATGCGCAGCCGGGCGGCGGCGAGTTCGATGGCGAGCGGCAGTCCGTCGAGCCGGCGGCAGATCTCCGCGGCGGCCGCCGCGGTCTCCTCGTCCGCGTCGGTCCGGAACCCCGGCTTCGCGGCGGCGCCTCGGTCGGCGAGCAGGCGCAGCGCCACCGGGTCGGGCAGCGGGCCGACGGGACGGACGAACTCGCCGGGTACGCCGAGGGGTTCGCGGCTGGTCGCCAGGACGGTGAGGTCCGGACAGTGGGCGAGCAGATGGTCGGCGAGCGCGGCGGCGGCCTCGACGACGTGCTCGCAGTTGTCGAGAAGGAGGAGCATGCGGCGCCGAGAGCAGTGCTCGGTGAGCCGGACGAGCGGGTCGCCCGCGCCGCGCTCGGCGGCCCGGAGCTCTTCGGCGCCGGCGCCGCGCAGCACGGTCTCGCGGGCACCCAGCGCGGTCAGTACGGCTTCGGGCACGGTTTCCGGGTCGTCGACGGGGGCGAGCTCGGCCAGCCAGACACCGTCCGGCCAGGCGGGCGCGACAGATTCGGCCGCCTCCTGGGAGAGCCGGGTCTTGCCCGCGCCGCCGGGCCCGAGAAGGGTAACGAGCCGGGCCTGCGCGAGGTCGTCACGGATGGCGTCGATGTCGTCCTCGCGCCCGACGAAACTGGTGAGCCTGGCGCGCAGGTTGCCGTGGGCGTGGCGGGTGTGGGTGCGGGCCGGTTCCGCACGCGCCCGGCCCGGGGCAGGCGTCCGGTCCGTGGCGCGGGCCGGCTCCTGTCCCGGCGTCCGGTTCGGCCGTCTGCGCACCGGCTCTTGATGGAGCAACTCCGCGTGCAATGCGCGCAGTTCGGGGCCCGGGTCGGCGCCGAGGCGGTCGGCGAGCACGGTGCGCACCTCCTCGTACGCCGCCAGTGCCTGCGCCGTGCGTCCGGCGTCCCGCAGCGCCCGCAGCCGCAGCGCCTGAAGGAGTTCGTCCATCGGGTGGTCCGCGCAGAGCGCGACCAGCTCCGGCAGGACCTCATCGGCCCGGCCCAGCGCCAGCGCTGCGGTCAGTCTGGCGCGGCGGGCGTCCAGGCGGCGGGCCGTCCAGCGGGCGGCGACGGCGCCCCGGTCCGGCAGATCGGCGAGAACCGGTCCGCGCCAGAGTGCGAGGGCGTCGTCGAGGACCGTCACGGCCTTCGCCGGATCGCCCTCCTCCAGTGCGCGCGTCCCGTCCCCGGCAAGCCGCCCGAAGCGGTGCAGGTCGACAGCGTCCGGGTCGGCGGCGAGCCGGTAGCCGCTCTCCGCCGAAGTGATCGCCTCATGGCCGAGGACGCGGCGGAGCCGGCCGACGAGCGCCTGCAGGGCACCGACCGCGTCGGCGGGCGGATCGCCGTCCCACACCTCGTCGACGAGCACGGTGGCCCGGACGGCACGGCCGGGGCGCAGCGCGAGAACGGTCAGCAGGGCGCGCAGCCGCGCCCCACCGATGACAACGGCCGTGCCGTCGTCACGGAGTGCCTGTGTGGTGCCGAGGATGCTGTAGCGCACGCGCCTATTCTCCTTGACTGCTCCCTGTCCGAAGAGAGATCTCGCTCCGCGGTGCGCGCAGTCCAGGTGGGGCGCGCCCTGCTCGCCGTGTCCCCACCCCGTCCGGAACCACGGCGTCGGCGCGAGACGTTCCCTCCGTGCCACCGGTACGGTCAGGGCTCGCGCCTGCCCCGACGCACTCCCCGCACCCAGCCACCTGGAGTCCGCTGATGACCACTGCAGCAGCCCGGAGCGACCGGCGGATCAGCCCGGTCTTTCTCGGGATCGTCGCCGTCATGGCGGTATCGGGCTGGGCGGTGTGGACGGACTCCGGGTATCCCCCGGGGCTCGCGGTCTTCCTCTTCGTCACGGCGGCGTGGGTCGTCTCGCTCTGTCTGCACGAGTACGCGCACGCCCGCACCGCGCTGCACAGCGGGGACATCTCGATCGGGGAGAAGGGCTATCTCACGCTCAACCCGCTCGCCTACACGCACGCGCTGCTGAGCATCGTGCTGCCGGTACTGTTCGTGATCATGGGTGGATTCGGTCTGCCCGGTGGCGCGGTCTTCATCGAGCGGGGCCGGATCAGCGGCCGCGGGAAGCACAGCCTGATTTCGGCGGCGGGCCCGCTGATGAACGTACTGTTCGCGCTCGTCTGCACGGCGCCGTTCTGGCTGCACGCCCTGGACGGGGTCCCGAGGGAGTTCCGGTACGCGCTGGCGTTCCTGGCACTGCTTCAGGTCACCGCGGCGATCCTGAACTTCCTGCCGGTCCCCGGCCTGGACGGGTACGGGGTGATCGAGCCCTGGTTGTCGTACCGGATCCGCCGCCAGGTCGAGCCGTTCGCACAGTTCGGACTGATCGCGGTCTTCGGCGTGCTGTGGATCCCGGAGATCAACCACGTGTTCTTCGACGCGATCCACAGCCTGCTGCAGTCACTGGGCGTGAGTGAATTCAGGACGTACTGCGGACGCGACGCCTACCAGTTCTGGAGCACGGCGAATCCGGCCTGCGCCGTCGACAGGCCTTAGCTTGGCTTTAAACCCCACCAAGATCATTTCTTGGTGGGGTTTGTCGTTCGCCTGACAGCTGAGCGGCCTCTGCTTGATCATGTGTTTCCGCCAAGAGACACG